>PMJK01000125.1:0-6831 GCA_003158505.1 Holophagaceae bacterium
CCCTCCGAATTGAAGGGATGGTTCCTTCAACATGATCGGACCGCGGATCACTTCACCTGCACACATTATATATTAATTATTGAAATAAAAATACTTATATGTATGGCCCGAATACTGCTCAATCAAGCAATCTGGCGCTTTGTCAGCAAGCAGGTTGAACCTTCCAGACCCCATCCAGGCGATCACCACAAGGAGTCAGCCATTGGTGATGCATTCGAAAGCCTATCTGTTGAACGGAGGGGTCTCGTTTCTCTTCGTCTCTCCTATCGCCGTTCGCAGAGGCTCGAAAACGGAGGTCTCGGCCATACCCCGTGCCCCTCCTCTGGCCGGTCCACGATCACGATCAGCCAATTATGGTCCCCGTGACGAACTGGGCTCCACCTGAAGATTCGAGCTCCCTATTCCCCCTTGATGTCGGCCGGACACACCCACCTGGGTTTGTGCTGTGCTCCCTTGAAAAACATGAAAGGAAACCCATTATGAATAATCTTCGAAAGCATCTCTCCACATGGTTGATTGGAACGGCTGCGCTGCTCTTCGGCGTCTCGCCGGCTTGGGCCCAGGTGTCCCTGGGCGCAGCTGCACCCTTCGCGATCCTGGGCGGCACGGCGGTGACCTTGACCGTCGGTTCCGTGACCGTCGGAGACGTTGGCGTCTTCCCCGGAAGTGCCTACACCAATACCGGCGACCTCGTCTCGGGGGCAGTGCCTCCTGCCACCAATGCAGCCGCTGTGCTGGCGCACTCGGACTTCCTCAATGCCTACGCGACGCTCCAGCTTGAGTCCGCGACCTGCACCGCGACACCGGGCACCCTGGCAGGCCTGACCCTTCCGCCGGGCGTCTACTGCACCGACGCCGTGGCCAAGGCAGGCACCTTGATCCTCAACGGGCCCGCCACCGGCGTCTGGGTGTTCCTCGTCCCTGGGCTTGGGGACAAGGGGGCGCTCACAGCCACCAATTTCTCCGTGGTCATGACCGGGGGCGGCGTGCCCTGCAACGTCTTCTGGGTACCGGGCGGCGCCGTGACCCTCACGACCTCGGCCTTCAAGGGCAACATCCTCGCGGGTGATCCCATCAACGGTTCCATCACCATGACAGGTGGCACCCTGGCCGGCCGGGCCTTGGCGAACGTCGCCATCACCATGACCGGCGCCACCGTCATCAGCTGCCAGGCGCTTTCCGTCCCCCCGTGCGACTGCACGAAATACCACGAGTGGGAAAAGGATCACGACAAGGACTGCAAGGATGGCAAGGACGGCAAGGACGGCAAGGGCGACAAGGATTGCAAGGATGGCCATGACGGCAAGGACGGCCACAGGTAAGCCTTCCACCCACGAAGCAAGAGAAAAAACCCGAGTCTGAATGAAGCAGGGCACTCCTTTCTCCCCGTTGAAAGGTCAGCGGGGAGTTGGAGTGCTCATGCCCTGGGTGAAGGAAAACAATTTGGGCACTCGAATGTGACCTGACCATTTATGGCATCGTGCAAGGGAGGGATTGCAGGATTCCTCCAGGAGGCGGGTTCCCATGGCCAGTGTGAAAACGACCAAAGGTGTCATAGGCATTCTCACGGGGGGCGGCGACGTCCCCGGTCTCAATCCCGCCATCCGCGCGGTCACCATCCGGGCCCTGGGCGAAGGCTACAAAGTGGTGGGCATCCGCCGCGGCTGGGCGGGCCTGGTGAACCTGGCCCGTGATCCCCTGGCGGACAACAGTGAGTGGGTGCAGACCCTCACGGAGGAGGTCGTCAACCGCGCCGGTCGAACGGGCGGCACCTTCCTCCACAGCTCGCGCACCAATCCCATGTCCGTCAAGCGGGACGCCGTGCCGGAGCACCTGAAGGATGGCTACACCGAGGATGTGAACGACCTCATACCGGAGGTGCTCAAGAATCTCGCCTTCCTCGGCATTGACCACCTGATTCCCATCGGCGGCGATGACACCCTCAGCGTGGCCGTGCGTCTCTACCGGGAAGGGGTGAAGGTCATCGCCATCCCCAAGACCATGGACAACGACGTGCCAGGGACGGACTACTGCATCGGCTTCAGCACCTGTGTCACCCGCACCATTGAAATGGTGAACCGCCTGCGTACCAGCGCCGGCTCGCATGAGCGGTTCCTGGTGGTGGAGGTGTTCGGTCGCTACGCTGGCTTCACGGCCATGCTCCCGACCATGGCTGGAGCCGCCAACCGCTGTGTGATCCCCGAGCACCCCTTTGACATCGAAAACCTCACGGAACTGCTGTCGCGGGACCGGTACCGCAATCCCAGCAAGTACGCCATCGTCCTGGTGTCCGAGGGAGCCAAGATCGGAGGGAGCATGGTCTTCAGCGACCACTCCCTGGACGCCTTCGGACATGCCAAGCTGGGGGGGATCGGGGATCTGGTCTCGGCTGAGCTGCAGGCGCTGAGCCCCAAGTACAATCAGGGCCGGACGGTGAATGTCATCAACCAGAAGCTGGGCTACCTGGTCCGCGGCGGAGACCCCGATGCCATCGATTCCATCGTCCCGATGGCCTATGGGAATCTGGCCCTGGACCTCATCCTGAAGGGAGTGCACGGCCGGTTGGTGGTGCTCCGCAATGGACGCTACGACAACGTCCCAGTCGACGTGGTGACGAGCAGCAAGAAGCTGGTGAACGTCGAGAAATTCTACAGCACCGAGCGCATGCGGCCCCACTACCACAACGTTTTCGAGATGGCGCCACTGTTCATCATGACCAGCGACTGATGTTCCCACAGAATGAATCCGATGCTGTTCGTTGACGCTCATCTAGAGTCTGAGCCTGGGGGCACCATGGCGACGGTGGGCCTGAGACGGGTGGTGGTGGCCGGTGGCACGGGGCTGGTGGGTCGGCCCTTGGTAAAGGCCCTGACCGAGCGGGGCACCCAGGTCATCGTGCTCTCCCGGAATCCAGAGAGGCTGGAGCTACCCAGTGGCGCCACGGCCCAGAGGTGGGAACGCCTTGCCAACCTGCTGGACGGTACGGATGCCGTCATCAACTTGGCGGGCGAAGGCATCGCAGACAGGCGCTGGAGTGCCGCCCGCAAAGCCGCCATCCGCGACAGTCGCTTCGACGCCACATCTAAGCTGGTGGCGGCCATGCGCGCCTGTGCCCATCCGCCGAAGGCCCTGGTGAACGCCTCGGCCATCGGGTACTACATCCCCAAGGGTGAGATTCCGGTGGATGAAAGCGCCGCGCCGGGAGCAGGTTTTCTCGCTGAGGTTTGCCAGGCCTGGGAAGCGGAGGCCATGGCCGCTTCGGCCCTGGGGATACGGGTGTCCATCGTGCGCATCGGTGTGGTGCTGGCACGGGAAGGCGGCGCCCTGCCGAAGATGGCCCTGCCCGTGCGCTGGTTCGTGGGTTGCAAACTCGGCTCCGGGAGCCAAGGCCTCAGCTGGATCCACCTGGATGATCTCCTGGCCATGCTCATCGAGGCCGCGCAGAACCCCGCCTGGCAGGGCGTCTTCAATGGCACCGCACCGCAACCACTCAGCAACGAGGCCTTCACGGCCCTCATCGCCAATCGGCTTCACCGCCCGCTGCTGCCCGTCCCTGGCTTCCTCACCACGGCTGCCACCCAGCTGCTGTTGGGCGAAATGGCAGAGGCCCTGCTGCTCCAGGGTGTCTTTGTACTACCTGCCCACGCACAGTCTCTGGGATTCCAGTTCCGCTTTCCCACAGCCCAGGGAGCCCTGGAGGATCTTTTGTAAGGGAAGAAATATTCCTCGCCCTTCAGGACCTGCCTGCTGTTGGATTAGTCCAGAACGACAATGAACCCCGTGGGTTGGCCCTCTTGCATCACCTGGAAGTAAGTTTCGTTCTGGATATGTTTTTCGAATTCCAGATAGGGTCGCGCCTCAAAGGCATTGCTCTCGGGGACGATGAACACATGAATCCCATGTGGGCTTGGATGGTGCTCCCTGTATTCCCTGCAGGGACGAGAGGGGACCCAGGTGTTCAAGAAGGTGTCCTCGAAATCGAACCGATCTTTTACCTCGATCTTCCCTAGCTCTTCTGTGTGATTGAACACCAGCGCATGCATGTGTCCTCCTGGATCAGAACCCCAGACCCTCGGATCCTTGCCGGCATCGATGGGAGGACACAGGGAATTGGGCTGCTTGTTCGGAAACACGGGTTGAATCAAAGGAAGTTTATCCAATACTGCAGTTACCACCATTCAAAGTCTTGGGGGGTGAAGTCCAAACCCAACGCTTCAAGGGCCATATTCCACCCCATGGGGGAGAATCCCTAATGTCAGATCTACCTGGGGTCATGCAATGGGTAAATTCACCAAAAGGTCATTAGCCCCCTTGGTCACGTAAGCTGACCTCGTTTCTTTTGGTATCCATGAAGCGAGGGGATCGCAACCGCTAGGCCAGTTCCAGCCCCCCGAACCGCGCCATGATGCGCTTGTCGCCGCCCTGGTCGAAGCGCACGGTGTAGGTGAGTCCATCGCCCCGCCCCGAAGCCGCCAGGATGGTCCCGGCGCCGAAGCGCGCGCTCTTCACGCGGGTGCCCGCCGGAAACGCATTGGGATCTTCCTTCTCGGCAGGTTCGGAGAACCTGCCGCCATTCGCATCACTCGGTGGAACCGGTACGTCCTTCGCCCGATCGAAGAAACTGCGGATGCGCTGCAGTTCGGTCGCCACGGAAGCGCCGCCGGCACCCCGGTTGAAGGAACTGCCGGGCCGCACCCCCTCGCCGGCCTGGTAGATCTCGGTGCCCCAGCGGATGGGCGTGATCAGCGTCGCGACTGGGATCTCCCGCAGGAAGCGGCTGGGCATGGACAGCATCTCCGTGCCCATGATGCGGCGGCGGCGGGCGGCGCTCAGCGTGAGCCGCCGCTGGGCGCGCGTGATGGCTACGTAGAAGAGGCGGCGTTCCTCTTCCAGTCCCTCGGGCGTCTCGCGGGCGTTGCGGTTGGGAAAGACATCCTCCTCCATGCCGATCACGAAGACGTAGGGGAACTCCAGGCCCTTGGCGCAGTGGATGGTCATGAGGCTGAGCAGGGCGGCTTCTTCGATCTGGTCCGCATCCGCGGCCAGCGTGATGCGATCCAGGAATTCCGACAGGCGCAGCCCCAGTGATTCGGATTCGGCGGCGGCGCTGAGGAACTCCTCCAGGTTGCGGATGCGGCCTTCGGCTTCCAGGGTCGCCTCGTCCTCGAGACTCTGGAGGTACCCACTCTCCTGCAGCACCCACTTCACCAGGCCAGTCAGGCCCTGGGCCTCGCGCTCGCCCGGGGCCCGCCGGAACAGGTCGAGGAACTTCCCCAGCTCGCGCTGGGCGCGGCCCTTCAGTTCGCCGGACCGCAGCAGCAGGGCCAGCCCTTCGAGGGGCGTGCCGCCCTCGGGGATGGCGCCCTCGATCTTCCCGAGGGTGGTGGGTCCCACCCCGCGGCTGGGCGCGTTCACGCAGCGGCGGAAACTCACCAGGTCGAAGGGATTCGAAATGAGCCGCAGGTATGAAATGAGGTCCTTCACTTCCTGGCGTTCGTAGAACTTCACGCCGCCCACCAGCCGGTAGGCCATGTTCTGGGCCCGGAGCGCCTCTTCCATCTGCCGGGACTGCCAGTTGGCGCGGTAGAGCACGGCAACCTTGGCCTCAGGATCCACGAACCGCAGTTCCTGGATGCGCTGCACCACCCACTCGGCCTCCAGGCGGCCCTCGTCGGACAGCTTGAAGATGATGGACTCCCCGTCGCCCAGATCCGTGATGAGCGCGCCCTTGCCCTCCACCCGCTGGGCGTTGTTGGAGATCACCTCGGAGGCCGCGTCCAGGATCTTCTTCGTGGAACGGTAGTTCTGCAGCAGCTCGATGCGGACCGCCTCCGGAAAATCCTGCTGGAAGTCGAGGATGTTGCGGATGTCCGCTCCTCTCCAACCATAGATCGACTGATCTTCATCCCCCACCACGCACAGGTTGTGGTGCCGCCGCGCCAGGTGCTGCACGAGGAGATATTGGGCCCGGTTCGTGTCCTGGTACTCGTCCACCAGGATGTAGCGGAAGCGCTCGCCGTAGACCCCCTGCATCACGGGATCCCGGAAGAGGCGCTCGGTCCAGAGCAGCAGGTCGTCAAAGTCGCAGGCCCGGTGGTTCTTCAGGCCCTTCTGGTAGAGGTCGTAGGCGTCCAGCACCTTGCGGGTCCAGGGGTCCAGGGCCTCTTCCCGGGCCTCTTCCGGCAGCAGGCAGCGATTCTTGAAGTCGCTGATGAGCTCGAGGACCTTCTTAGGATGGAACTGCTTCTCGGGCAGCTTCAGCTCGGCCAGCACCTGCTTGATGAGGCTCTTCTGGTCCGCGGGATCGAAGATGACGAAATCCCGGCCCACGGGCGTGCGCTCGCCTTCGCGGCGGAGGATGCGGGTGCAGAAGCTGTGGAAGGTGCTCACCCACATCTGCGCCGCGGGCACGGACACCAGCCGCTGGACCCGCTCCCGCATCTCCTCCGCGGCCTTGTTGGTGAAGGTCATGGCCAGGATGGACCCGGGATGCACACCCTCTTCCTCGATGAGCCAGGCGATGCGCCGGGTGATCACCGTGGTCTTGCCGGACCCGGCCCCAGCCAGGATCAGGAGGGGGCCGTGCGCGTGGCGAACCGCCTCCCGCTGGGGGGCGTTCAGGTTGCGGAGCAGGGGATGGTCGTGCGGTTCTGAATCATGGCCGGGCATTCATCCATGCTACTAGGGCGCGACGACCTTGCCCTTCTCGGCCTTGCGGAGGACCTCCTTGACCAGGAGTTGGATGTCGTCCTCCGTAAGCCGGTCCTTGAAGGAGGGCATCCTGATGCCGAAGAGGAGGCCCTTGCGGATGGTCTTCGCCATGTCGCCATC
>PMJK01000125.1:6886-7777 GCA_003158505.1 Holophagaceae bacterium
GGTCGGAATCAGGATCATCCGCCACATGGCGACCTCCTCAAGCGTTGAACCACCCACTATGGCCCCACTTCCCCAGCCTTCAAGAGGGGCTCAGGGGGTTTTTCGACCGGCTAAGGGCAGAACCACACCCGCCACCAGCCGTCGTACCTCGGCCTCGCTGAGCTGGCGGCGGAAACCAGGCATGGCTCCCTTGCCCTGGAGGATAGAGGCCACGAGGTCCGCCTCCCGCTGCTTCGCCTCCCAGCGGGCATCCTGGAAGTTGCGCCCCCCGAGCCTTCCCCCGTTCGGCCCCCGGCCCGTTCCGTCGTGGCCATGGCAGACCGCGCACCGCTCCTGGAAGAATGCCTTCAGATCCCGGACCTCGGCGGACACGGGCCTGCAAAGAATCACCAGCAGCAGCATGGTGGAGCGCGGAATCATAGGTCGAAGCTACCACGGGGACCGGGCACCCATGTAGGCTGGACCCATGCGCCCGTGGCGGAATGGCAGACGCCGCGGACTTAAAATCCGCTGCCGGTAACGGCGTGCCGGTTCGAATCCGGCCGGGCGCACCAAGCAAACCAGTCATGGCGTACCTTCCGTGCCGTGAGGCAAAAAGTGTCGCAAACGACACGATAGGGTTCAGCCAATCTCGGCATACAAGCGGACCCCGCGCCCTTGTCATGCGAGGTTGGTTCCTGCCCGCTCCGATCACTCTGCAGGAACAGGACTTGGTGATCCTGCCTGCTGGCGCAACCTCGCTATATCCTTGGTCGGGGCATGGCCGAAATACCTTCCATACTCCCGGGCGAATTGAGAAGCACTCTGGTAGCCCACCCTGCGGCTGGCGGTCCCGGCGTCCAGCATGGTCAGCAGCATGAGGCGCCGCGCCTCCTGGAGGCGCAAGGCCTT
>PMJK01000125.1:7888-8494 GCA_003158505.1 Holophagaceae bacterium
ATCCCATCAGCCTCACCACGGCGTTGATGACGTGGGCATCAGCCTGATCGACGCAGATCGCACCGCCCTCCCTATGGTGCGGGAGGCCGTGGGGGAAAACCTTGGAGGTCAGGTCGGCGATCCTGGATGGGTCCAGGTCCAGCCTGATACCGAGAAAGGGCTCGTCCAGAGTGGCCTGGGTGACCTGGGCAGCCACCGGGACATCGACGGAGTAAACAAGCATCCGGGACGCGTCGTACTCGTAGATCTCCTGCCCGAGCATCACCCGCTTCGCCCCTTGGGCGACCAGGCACAGAGACGAGCGCAGCACGCCGTGCACCAGTTCCTTGTGGACTTTAGAGGTCTGCGTGACATGCACGCCAGGCAGGCGCAGCTCGAAGCTGCCATCGTAGGGGGCGTGGGCCTTGAGCAGGTCGGTGAGCTTAGCTAGGTCGGCTCCCAGGGACTCCAGGTCTGGGCCGTGGGGGAGGGGTAGAGTGTCAGCCTTAGCCATCATCAATTGTCGCCTCCCACGCCGGTTCGGTAAGCCGGATTGTTGAATATCTGCGCGTCCTGGGCGGCCCCCTCTCCCGAGGGGCCTGGAGTTCAACCTAGCGAAGGATTGTG
>PMJK01000090.1:0-133 GCA_003158505.1 Holophagaceae bacterium
CCTGCCGGACCTTGGATTCGACCATTTCGCCCATGACTGATCCCTCAGAGACGTTCATTCCCCCACCCATTCCGGCGGGACCCCCCAAGGGAATCTGGAATCGTCTGAGGGCCCACATCCTCCATCCGGAATT
>PMJK01000090.1:212-18002 GCA_003158505.1 Holophagaceae bacterium
GCGGAGTTTCCTCACCTGGAGCGGCTTCGAAGCCATGGCCAGCATGCTGAGACCAGTCCTGAAGTCCTACCTCATTGGCGGGTTGATCTGCACCCTTTTGGCGCTGCCTATCGGATACTTCTTCATGCTCTGGCTGGCCAAGCGCCTGCGCCGCATCCACTGGCCGCATCTTCATGGCCACACCTGCGTCCCACCCAATATCCCCCCCGGAGGTTGATCCCATGGACATGCGGTTCCTGATGAAACAGGCCCAGCAGATGCAGGCGAAGCTGGCTGAGACCCAGGCCAACTTGCGTATGGAAGGCACCGCCGGTGGCGAGCTGGTGAGGGTCACCCTCAACGGTTCCAAGGAACTGATGGGTCTTTCCATTGGCAAGGACGCCATGGATCCTGAGGATCCTTCCATGTTAGAGGACCTGCTCCTGGCTGCCTTCCGGGATGCGGCCGCCAAGGTTGACGAAGCCATGAAGAAGCAGATGGGCGGCATGGGCGCCGGCCTCAACCTGCCTGGCCTGGGCCTTTGATCCCATGAAGCTGCCGCCGCCCCTCGAGGCCGTGGTCGAAAGCCTCCAGAAGCTGCCGGGTGTGGGCGCCAAGTCCGCCCAGCGCATGGCCCTGCACCTGCTGAAGGAGGGGCCCGAGGCCATGACCCACCTGGCCCACCAGTTGCAACAGGCCGCTGAGAAGGTGGGCTTCTGCGAGATTTGCGGCGCCTTCACGGACCAGCCCACCTGCCCCATCTGCCTAGATCCGCGCCGGGATCAGGCCAGCCTGGTCATCGTGGCCGAGGCCTCCAATGTACTCAGCTTCGAACGCAGCGGCCACTTCCGGGGCCGCTACCACGTGCTGGGGGGCCTCATCTCGCCCCTGCGAGGCGTGGGACCTGACCAGTTGCGCATCCGCGAACTGCTGAAGCGCCTGGAGGATCAGGCCATCCAGGAAGTGATCCTGGCCACCAATCCCACCGTGGATGGTGAGGCCACCGCCAGCTGGCTGGCCCGGATGCTGGAACCCATCGGCATCCGCACCACGCGCATCGGCCTGGGCCTTCCGATTGGCAGTGACCTCGAATACGCCGACGAACTCACCCTGGACCGTGCCATGGAGGGTCGGCGACCCGTCGGGTAGCCACCTAGTACTTCACGCTCACATCCCCCCGGGCCCAGGTCTGACAGGCCAGGCGCTGGTCGGGGTTCGCCTTCAGGGCTCTTAGAACGCGGGTCTCGGCGGCACCCATCTCGCTCAGATTCTCAGCCCCCGCCTGGACCGTGACGAGGCAAGTGCCACAGCGGGCATGCCCACCGCAGGTGTGGGGCAGCGGAACCGAGGCCTTGACGCTGGCGGCGAGAAGGGCCGTCTCTCGGTCACATTCCGCCGTGCCCGGGGTTTTGCCCTCGAATTGGACTTTGTGCATGGATTACCAGTAAGTCATTAAAGCAGAAGAAATAGGAACACGTCTCCCTCCCACTCTAACAGGGATCCCCCTGACTCAGATGGCCTGTCCGCCTCGTTCGCCGGTGCGGATGCGGATGCACTCCTTCAGGTCCTGGACGAAGATCTTTCCGTCGCCCACCGCGCCCTCTCCGTGCCGCGCGGTGCGGACGATGGTGTCCACGGTGATGTCCTCGAATTCATCGTTGCAGGCGATGGTGATCTGCACCTTGGGGATCAGGTTGGGCACGACCTTCTTGCCGCGCTGGACCACGATCTCCTGCTGGCGTCCGTGGCCACTGACCCGGGCGACGGTGATGCGTTCGATCTCCGCTTCGATCAGGGCCTCACGGACCTCGTCGAGCTTCTCTTCAGGGATGATGGCGGTGATGAGCTTCATCAGTTGCTCCGGTCAATTCAGATTGTTCAGGCCGTAGGCGCGCTCGCCGTGGATGTCATGGTCGAGGCCGGTCTTCTCCACCGCCTCGGTCACGCGGAGTCCGACGAACTTTTCCACCAAGAAGGCGATGATGAGCGTCATGCACACGGAAAAAACGATCGTGGTGCCCACGGCGAAGGCCTGCACCTTCAACTGGGAGAGAATGCCCCAGCCCGGTGCCTTGGCCGCAGCCTCAGCCCACCAGGAGTCCCGGATGAAAAAGGTGAGGCCCATGGCACCAACGATGCCTCCTGTCCCATGGATCCCGAAGGCATCCAGAGAGTCGTCGTAGCCCAGACGGTTCTTCAGCAGGATCATGCCGAAGCAGCAACAGGAAGCGATGGCCGCAAGGGCCATGGCCCCGCCCACCTGCACCACGCCCGCGGCCGGCGTGATGACCACCAACCCAGCCAGGATCCCCGAGGCCATGCCCAGGCTGGTGGGCTTATCGTCCCGGATCGTCTCGATGAGCACCCACGTGAGCGCGCCTGTGGCCGCCGCGACCTGGGTGACGGTGAGGGCCCGGGCAGTGTCGAGATTTGAGGCGATGGACGAACCGGCGTTGAAGCCGAACCAGCCCACCCAGAGCAGCCCTGCACCAATCAGCGTGAAGGTGAGGTTGTTGGGGGCCATTGCGGTCTTGGGATACCCGTGGCGGGCACCCAGAAACAGCGCAAGCGCGAGGCCGGCGACGCCCGAAGATATGTGGACGACGGTGCCGCCCGCGAAGTCGATGGCCCCCTTCGCACCGAGGTTGAAGAAGTAGCCATCCGAAGCCCATACCCAGTGACAGAGCGGGCAGTAGACGAAGATCACCCAGAGCGTGATGAAGACCACCCAGCCGCGGAAGGAGATCCGCTCGGCCACCGCCCCGGCGATCAGGGCCGGCGTGATGATGGCGAACTTGCCCTGGAACATGGCGAAGGCGTATTCAGGCACACCTGCCGGAAGGATGGTGTGATCTATGCTGCGGAGGAGCACCAGCCCGCGACTCCAGCCGATGAGGCCACCCAGGGCATTGGGTCCGAAACTGAGGGCATAGCCCACGACAGCCCACAGCACGCCCACTACGGCCATGGCCGCGAAGGAGTGCATCATGGTGCCGATTACGTTCTTGGTGCGGACCAGTCCCCCATAGAACATCGCCAATCCCGGAACCATCAGCAGCACAAGGGTGGTGGAAGTAAGCATCCACGCGGTGGCCCCGGAATCATTCACGGGACTACTGCCTTGGGCGAGGAGCGGAATTCCCACGCCGAAAGCAGCCACACAGCCTAGAGTTCGCTTCCAGGTCATCAGATCCTCCAGACAGGTATCTTGGGAATCCTCTGATTCTGCCGAAAGAATTAATGATTTATATGTCTTCCATCAAATTATTAAAAAAATTGATGGATTCATAAATGAACCCAGGGTGTGGCCATGGAGTCAGCCATTGGCACCGCTGCTAAGCGCTGCCTGCCAGAGTCCCGTGGGATCGGGGTGCATCAGCCATTCGGACACAGGCGGGCGGCGGGTCCAGGCACCCAGTTCCAGCTCCTGATCCAGCTGGCCGGCACCCCAGCCTGCATAGCCCAGAAAGAGCCGGTACCGGGCCGATGGGTCCCCCAGCAGGGCCTCAAGCAGATCCTTGCGGTGGCTCACGAAATGGGTGAGGTCCACCACCGTGTCTTCTTCCTCGGGAAGCCCCCCCTGCACTAGGAGAATCCCCCGCTGGGGATCCACGGGACCACCACGCCAAGCCGTTGCCTCGTCAGAGCCACGATAGTACATGCCACCCTCCTCGCTCACCTGGGCAAGGGCCAGGGGTAGCGGGCGATTGAGGATCAGCCCCAAAGCTCCTTCCTCGTCGTGCTCCACGAGCAGCACGACGGTGTGCAGGAAATTAGGGTCCAGCAGTGCGGGGCTGGCCACCAGGAGGCAAGGGGCTTCGTACAACATGATGCCGATGATGATAGCTCAGGGTCCAAGTTACGCTGGGGGGATGCGTGCGCCTCAGCCCTCCCACCTTGGTTCCCTTCGCGAGGGGATTGCCCTTCTCCGGCGACACCCGCTTTTATCGCTGGGTCTTGCCTTGGTGGCGATGGCCCTGGCCCAGCTCGGCCCGGCCTTGGAACTGGCAGCAGGTGCAGGCCCGAGCCTGCTCCTACAGCCCATCTTCGGGTTCGCTGGTCTACTGCCGTTGGAGATGTATCTCATCCCCCGCCTGCAGGCCCAGTTTGATGCCGAAGGCATGAACACCTCCTGGAACCCGGTGGCTAGGTGGCGTGAGACATTCGATGCCCGCTGGCTGCGTACCTTCCTCCTCCGCCTCGGCCTCAGCCTGGCCATAGGTATTGGCCTGCTGATGTTCCTGGTACCTGGGGTCGTCATCCTCGTCCTATTCGGATGGGCGCCCATGCGGATGCTGCTCCGTGGTGACGGTCTGCTGCCCGCCTTGAAGTGGAGCCAGTCTGCCATGGCCCGCCACTGGCCTAGGATCGTCCAGGCCGTCCTGGCCATGATGCTGGTGGCCCTGGTCTACCAGGTGGGGGCTAGCTGGACCTTGGACCGTCTCCTCCCCGCCACGGACCCCGACTTGGGGCCGGGTGCGATCGTCCGCCTGAAGCACCCGGCCTTCTGGGTCTTCAACCTGCTGGGTGGGGTCCTGAACCTGTGGCTCAGCTGTGCTTTGCTCGCGCTGTACCAGCGCCTCGAAGCCACTGTGGCGGGGCAGGCCTGAGGCTCACGCCTCTTCATCGAAGAAGCCTGGATCTTCGATCTCGACCAGTTCCCCGGCCTTCAACCCCTGGCGCTGCTCATCGGACAGGGCTGCCTCCAGCCAGCGCGGATCGCTGCGGCCATTGAAGAAGTGGCCGGAGGGCTCCGCGTTCTCGAAGTCCTCGCGCCGCCGCCAGAGGTGCACCCAACCCACATGGTTGATCCTGGCCCAGATCTTCATGTACACGGGCCTCCTGCCTCCCCCTCCTTGCGCAGGACGGCCACGGCGTGTGTGAGCAGAGGCCAGGCCAGCTGGATCTGATCGAGCGCAGCGGCGGGTCGACCTGACAGGTTCAGGATCACGGTGCGTCCGGCGATGCCGCAGACGGCCCGGCTGGCAAAGGCCAGGGGATGGCCGGCCTTGGCGCGAATCAACTCGCAAATGCCCGGGGCTTCCCGCTCGATGACCCGGCGGGTGGCTTCCGGTGTGGTGTCCCGCAACCCGAACCCCGTTCCCCCGCAGGTGAGCACCAGGGGGAAGCCAGCCTCCACGGCCGCACGGAGGTCCCGCTCCAACAACCCAGGATCGTCCGGCATCAGGGCGGAGGTCACGGTCTTCACGCCTTGACCCTTGAGCCAAGAGGACAGCAATGGTGTGGACTGGTCCTGGTATTCGCCCCGGGAGGCCCTGTCCGAAAGGGTGATCAGATGCACGCAATCCATGTCAGGGCAGCTCCAGATCATCGTCTGCCAGGGCCTTTTCGGTCTGAGCCCGGCGGTATGCGAGATAACGCCCGCGGACGCCAGCATCACTGAGCGACAGGATCGACGCGGCCAGCAATGCGGCGTTGATGGCGCCCGCCTTGCCGATGGCGAGAGTGCCGACCGGGATGCCCGAGGGCATCTGCACCGTGGAGAGCAGGGCATCCATGCCCCCAGTGGCCCAGCCCTTGATGGGTACCCCCAGGACGGGCAGGTGGGTCTTGCTGGCGCAGACGCCGGCCAGATGGGCCGCGCCCCCTGCCGCCGCGATGATCACCTTCAGGCCCCGGCCTTCGGCACCCTGACAGAATTCCACCACCTTTTCGGGTGTGCGATGTGCGCTGGCCACATGCGCCTCGAAGGAAATGTCCAGGCCCTTCAACGTCGAGGCCGTGTGCTTCATGGTCTCCCAATCGGACTTGGAGCCCATCAGAAGGCCCACCAGGGGATTCGCCGTCATGGATGCCTCGGGGGAGAGCAATGTGGCCAAGGGAGTCGGATGATAAAGGGCCATTCTAGCTGAGTGCGGGTCGAGAGGCCTCGAGTGGCTGAATAATCATCAGCGCCTCACCCATGAGAGCACCCACAGCACACCCAGCAAGCCGAGGGCGTCGCGTTCGTCGGGATCCATACGCTCGTTGCGGCGGGCGAGATCCTCGGGACAGGGGCCGCGCATGACCACCCGGTGAGCATCCTGAGCAGGATCCTCCAGGAGCACCCAGTCCGGAGCCGTGCGGCCCACCACCGCAGCGCCAATCCGCGGCGTACCTGGCTTCCACCGGATCTCCAGGGGTTCCCACAGACCCGCGTTCATGAGGCGCCACGGCCCTTCAGAAGGCGCTGCAGCTAGATCCAGCACCGCATCCCGGTCCAGGAACCGCACGATGAGCCGCGCCTGGGGCGGCGCCGCAGGCTCAGGCTTCCGGCAGCCGAACCCGGTCAAGAGCAGTACCATCGCAAGCAGCCACCGCATGCGGCCCCTCCGCACCCATTCTGACGCTTTTCCCAACTGCGCAAAGGGCGCCTTTGCGCGACAGCACCGTGACGCTATTTCCGGTAGTAGGCCCGAATCGCTTTCACCACCGCCGCCGCGTACCGCTCCCGGAAATCAGGATCCTTCAAGTTGGCGGCGTCCTCGTCGTTGGTGAGGTTGGCCACCTCGATGAGAACCTTAGTGGCGCCAGTGCTGTAGCGGATGACCGCGGGAACCCACTTCCCTCTGCCGCGGTAGATCACGTTGCGGATGGGGCGGTTGGCGTGAATGGGAATGTGGTCCTTCTGCAAGGCTTTCACCAGCGCCTCGGAGAATTGGCGGCTGCGCGCCTCACCTTGCAGTTTTTCCGGGCCAGTGAAGGCCACGCGGGCGGATCGCTTCGCCTCGGCCACCTGGCCTGTTCTGGCCCCGACCAGCGCGAAGGTGTAGGGCACGAGGGAAGCTCCCGGAACGTAGACCATGGAACCTCGGGCCGAGGGATGCAGGCTGTCGGCGTGGAAGCTCAGGAACAGTGTCTTCTGCATGTCACCCTTCGTCTTCCTGAAGGCTGCGAAGAGATCGTTGGCCAGGACCCAGCGAAGGTGGACACTCACGGCAGATGGGTTTCCACCATCCACGGGGAAAGGCGGGGTGGTGAGGATCTCCGCCGCCCGGCTGGGGCTGCGGATCTCCTCGCGGCTCTTGAATCCGAGCCCAGGATACCGAATGGTGCTGCTCACCCGGGCATCCGTTCCCTGTTCGAGAAGGCGGCGCACGCGCATGGCGATGTCATAGACAAAGTCGGATTCCCAGATGCCGTTGCCCCGGGCGCCGGAATCCACGCCGCCATGACCCGCATCCAGGACGATCCGCACCCCCTTGAGCTTCGGACCCGCTTCCACATGCACGATCCGTCGCACTTCGGCGCGGACCTCCCGCTCCTCCGCCAGTCCCGAACTGCCCTCGGACTGGAAGGGATCCGCCAGAAAGGTCATGGGTATCTTGATGAGTTGGCCGGGCTGGATGCCGCGCACGTCCGCAATTCCGCTGCGCTTGGCGATCCGTTCCGCCAGGTCATTCACGCCCTTGGGATCCACGCGATCCGTGTAGCGAATGACCACACTCGAGTAGAGCGCCTCCCCCTTGCGCATGCGGTAAGCCGCGAATTTCCCCTGGGCGTCCTCGCCGAAGGACAGCAAACCTCGATAGGCCGCGACACGAGCCTCGTCGTCCAGGTCATCCTCGGGCTGGATGCGGGCCGGTCTTGGGCCGGTCCCTCCCAGATCTGCCGACAGCAGGCTGCGGGGAATGCGCCAGGTGTCACCCTCCTGCAGCTTTTCGGGCAGGTCGGGATTCTCGGCCATCACCTTGTCATAGTTCTGCCCATGGCCTGTGAACAGCGCTGCCAGGGTCCAGACAGACTCGACTTCGGGATAACGGACTGTGTGCCGTACCTCCTCCTGGCGCCACTGGTCTTCGGGGAACAGCGCGGCCAGGGCCCAGCGCTTGCCATCGGGACTTAGGGTTTCAAAGGGGACCCAACCGCTCGTATCCACACCCTTGGCCAGGAATGCCCGTGGAAGGACCCTCCCTTCCACGCTGAGCCCTTTCCTGAACTGGAGCCGGAGGAGGATGGCGCGGCCCTCGGGAGTGCGGGCGTGGGCCAGCACGGGCGCGGGATCCTGGGCCGCTGGCGCGGCAAGTACCGCTGGAAGAAGGAGGAGGCTCAGGCCTCCCAAGGGACCTCGCCCGCTGGCATGGCCTCGCCGGTGCGACCCGCCCGCACCCAGGCTCGCATGGTCTCCTGCAGACTCTTCGAGTCTTGAGATCGGGCGTGGAGGAAGCCCTTCAGGCGCCGTTCGAGGTGCCCGGCACCCTCCTCGAGCAGGAAGATGCGATCGTGAAGCCGCTCATGGGGTGCCTTGCCGGTACTCGGAGGCAACTTCAGGGTACCCATGTCCAGTGTGGCGGCGTTCAACGTGAACACCCATTCCAGATCGCCGGAGAGGATGCGCAGTTTCACCTTTGCGGGGCGCATGCCGCGGCTGAGGGCCTCGAAAGCCTCACGGCTTTCCGAGGGATTGCCCTTACGAAGGGAGATTTCCTTCACTTCACCGCGCTCCGAGACCAACTGGATGGAATCGTCCACGAAGCAGCCCGAACCATCGCCATCCTCCCCGCTGGCGCCACCCTCGGTCATACTGCGCATCCAGAGCCAAAGCAGGAACTCCTCGCCGAGGAACCGGCCCTGTTCCATGAGTTCAAGAGGCTTCAATTCAAACCTCCTCGAGTTCGAGATCCAGCGGATCCAGGGCCATGAGGGACTCCACGGACAGGTCGGGACAGAGCCGACCCGACAACACCAGGGGCGCCAGGGGATGAATCTCGCAGCCGAAGGACTTGATGAATAGGCTCGTGAGGGCGCCCTGCGCTTTGCTGGACGACGCCGTGGTCCAAAGGACCCCACCCTTCAGGTCCCAGGCCACCTCCACCACTCTGGGCGAGGGCAACACCTTGCGCAGAAGCTCGACCTTCACTTCGTCCGCCAGGGAGATGCGTGCCTCCTTCCCAATGAAAGCGAGGTCCTTCTCCTTTTGAAGAGCCTGCAGCCGCAGATCCACATGGGCCTTCAGCAGCGCAGGCGGCACCCGGCGTGTGTCGATGCGCAGACCGAAGACGGCGAAGCGCTCCTGGCTGACCCAGTTCTCGTCCGGGGGCGTGATGAGTGGGTTCCGCCAGTCGCACCAGCCCATGCGCTCTTCCTCCAGACCATCCTGGAAGGGACGGAACTGGTCCTGTTCCAGGCCGGACTGAAGATCCTTCTCATCCGGCACAGGGCCAAGAACCAGGAAGCGTTTAAGGGACACGGTCCCTTGAAGCATGCTCATGGGGTACCGCCTCCGAAAAATTTGCGGAACCGTTCCCAGGGCCCTCCGCTGGGGGGGTGGGGTTCAGGATGCACCAGATCAAGGGTCATCCGCTCTGGCGGCAGCGGCAGACAAGGATCGTTGAGAGAAAGAAGAACGCCGGTGATGTTGTCGCGACCGCCATGGGCGAGAGCGGCATCCACCAGCAGGTCGAGACTGCGTTTGGGGTTCAGGCCGCGGTTGAGCAGATCCTGGATGACGGAATCGGCCAGTTCGCCATGCAACCCGTCGGAGCAACAGAGAAGCCGGTCACCCCGGCGCAGTGTCAGACGCGAAAGGGCCACTTGCAACGGCTGGGGTGAACCCAATGCCTGGGTGATCATGTTGCGCTGGGGATGGGTCCGGGCCTGTTCCCTTGTGAGGGTCCCTTGGGCTACCAGATCATTGACGAGGGTCTGATCCACGGTGATCTGGTGGAGGGTCCCACGCCTCAGTAGGTAGGCCCTGGAGTCCCCGATCTGCGCCAGGTAGGCGCATCCATTCCAGATGACGGCTGCGGTCAGCGTGGAGCCCATACCCCTTGCCGTTCGATCGTCGTCGGAGTAGCGGAGCACCGCATCGCTGGCCTTCTCAACGGCGGTCGCCATGGCCTTGATGAGCTCAACCTCCTTAGCCCTGGGAGGTGCTAGGCAGCCCCAGTGTCCGAAGAGGAACAGCGAGACTGCAGCCAAGCCTTCGTGGCTGGCCACTTCTCCTGCAGCTGCTCCGCCCATGCCATCCGCCACCGCCACCAGGAGGCCGGAGTCTCCCACGATCAAGGACTGCGCGGGCCCGTTGATGATGGGCTCCTCGCCATCCAGCGCACTCAGCAGGTAGGCGTCTTCATTGTTCTTCCGGACTTTGCCCGGATGGGTGATGGCGGCGTAATCGAGGAACATAGGTTGGGATGGCCCGGGGTGGGGGCTGGGTTGCGGTGATGTGAGGAAGGCCCTTTCCGATCATCATAGCGGGTGGAGGTTCAAATCCATGACTGAAAGACCCGTTGCAACGGATCTTATCAACTTGCGCCTGTTGGGCTCGGAAGGATTGCATTGATGGGCCCGCTGGCCATCCTTGGTCCAGGAATCCTGGGGTTATCCACGGCCCAGTGGGCTGCAGAATGTGGGTTGGAGACCTGGCTACTTGGCCGGAACCTAGAGCACGCCGAGGCCGGTATAAAGGAGATCCACCAGCGCTGGGACCAGTCCCTCGCCAAGGGCCGCCTGAGCCCTGAGGCAAGGGATCACTACATCGGCAAACTCAGGGCGGCTCCATTCTCGGCCTCGACCCTGGACGGCGCCTCTGTTCTGCTTGAGGCCCTTCCGGAAGATCCGGACCTCAAGATCCCCGCTCTGGCTTCGGCAGCCCTTTGGGGATCTCCTGACCTGCTTCTCCTGTCGGGAACCTCCTCCCTTCCAGTCTCCGACTTGGCCCAACGGTCCGGTCTGGTGGGCCGCCTGTTGGGATTCCACCTGTTCGTGCCGGTGACCCGGATGGCGGTGGTCGAGATGGCCGTTCCAGTGGGTACCATGCCGATCTGGGTGGATGGGGCGAAGGCCCTGGCCTCGGTCCTTCACAAGCGAGTGGTCCAGGTTCGGGATCAGCCGGGGTTTGCTGCGGCCCGGATGGCCTTGGCCCAGGGCCTGGAGGCCATGCGGCTGCTGGAGGCTGGTGTGGCTACGGCAGAAGACCTGGACGCCCTCATGACCCTTGGTTACGGACACCCCATCGGTCCGCTTGAGTTGTCCGATCGAGTGGGCCTGGATTTGCGCTTGCGCATCGCCCAAGGGCTGACGGCCTCAGGGGAGGACCCCTTTCAACCGCCTTCCCTGCTCCGAACGAAGGTGGACGAGAAGGCCACGGGGTTGAAGGCTGGGCAGGGATTTTATGCCTGGGATTCCCACGGGAGGCGGATATGACGAACACCACCCTCATCCTCGGCTCGCTGGGTACGATCTTCGTGATTTATGTCGCATATCAGATCGGCAAGGTGCTGCTGCGGGTCTTCATAGGCCTATCCATGCTGGCTCTGCTAAGCTGGGGGCTCTGGAAACTCTTCCATTCCTGAATCCCAGCTTTCCCGAGGAGCAAGCATGGCCGCCATTTCCTGCACCCACTGCGGCGCCGATCTCACCGCCCCCCAGAGCGCGCGTATTGCCGAGTATCATTTCGGGCATCTGGAGAAGGTCGCCGAAGATCCTGGCTTCAAGTACCACTTCGAGCAAGCTGACAACTTCACCATTCTCTGCAACAGTTGCAAACGCCTAGTTCGGACACTGCCCATCGTCAAGTAGGTCCTGGTGGTGCCCAAAAACGGCCCCTTCCGGGGCCGTTTTTTTGGGGTGTGCCCATGCTACTGGCGCAGGATTCGAGGCGTGATGAAGATCAGCAACTCAGTGTTCGATTCCTGCTTGTTATTGTTGCGGAAGAGGAAACCGATCACAGGGAGGTTCATAAGGAAGGGGACACCGGTGGATTGCAGGGTGGAATTGGTGACGTAGACACCACCCAGCACGGCCGTTCCGCCATCTCTCACTAGTACTTGGGTCTCGATGGACTTTCGATCAATGGTGGGGGTTCCATTCACTGTCTGGGTGAAGTCGGCCGAGGCCTTTTCTACCTTCAGATCCATGATGATCGTGCCTTCATTGGTGATCTGGGGCGTGACGTCCAACTGGAGGTTTGCGTCGATAAAGGCCACCGTGATGGCACCCCCCTGGGCACCCCCCTGCTGGGTGGGATAGGGGATCTTCTGACCGCTGAGGATGGTGGCCTTCTTATTGTTCTGGGTCACGAGTTTGGGCGACGACACGATCTTGATGGTGCCATTTTGTTCCATGGCCTGGAGAATCGCATTGATGCTGAATTTATTGCTGATGAATGACAGCCACAATTCACCGGCGGGGGCCGCGATGGAGGTGGAGCCATCCACGCCGGGAGACCAAGCCACGGCAGCCTGCTGGCCGGAGGCTGGGCTGTTGAAACCAGTGGCACCGTTCCAGAAAGGCGCTGAACTCCCAACCCACGGCGTGGTCGTGGATGTGCCGCCGCCGCTGATGGAAGCGTTGCCACTATTGCTCTCCGGCCATTTCACACCGAATTGCTGTTGCCAGTTTTTGTTGGCTTCCACAATGCGGGCTTCGATCTGGACCTGCTGAATCTGGATATCCAAGGTCTGGATCAGATCGTCGATGACCGTGATGTTGCGGGGCAGATCCGTGATGATCAGGGTATTGGTGCGATCGTCCAGGATGGCGGAGCCCCGCTTGGTGAGAATGTCCTTCAGGATCTTCTGGACTTCCGAGACCTTCGCGTAGGACAGGGGGCGGGTGATGGTCTGAAGTTGACCGCCCAGAGCCTTGGTTTCATCCAGCTTTTTCCGTTCCTCCTCTTCCTTTTGGAGCTTGTCCATCTTCGCGACACGAAGCACGCCATTCTGGATCTCTTTGCCAAGGCCTGCATTCTTCAGGACCACATCCAGGACCTGGTCCCATGGCGTGTCGGTGAACTTGAACCCGAAATTGCCCTGCACGTCGGGATCCATCACCAGGTTGAGCTTGCCCGTATCGGCGAGAATCCGGAGGAAATCCCGGATATCGGTGTTCTGGAGGTCAATGGTGATCTTGGACCCTGAATAATTCGTGAGACCTTCTCCCAGGGTCCGACCGCCGGCATGACTGGGGGTGGTCAGGTGCGGTTTCTCAACTTCGGGGGTTTGCACAGCTTCAGGTACGGCCACCGTCAAGGTCGTGGCGAGGGCGAGCGGAGGAAGAGACTGGAAAGGGCTCCCGACCGCTGGAAGGGCGGCCAGAGGTTTGATTACAACTGCCGGAGACACTGCAATAGAGATGGGTGAGTCAATAGATACCGGAGGTCTGGAAGCGATCTCCAGAACGGGAGGTGGTGGAGCAATCTGGGGTCGCATGGATTCATCAAGTCGAGCTTGGACGCGTCCTTCTCCGGGGGTCAGGATGAGCTGGACCCCCTCGGGGCTGGAGGAAACCAGCACTTGCGTCCCTGGCACGACCTCCAGGACCAGGCGGGTCACGGGCTTAGGGCTCATTGCAAACTGAGCGAGCCGGGCCTTCTGGATCAGGGGGTGTGCCAGCTGAGCGAGATCCTTTCGGGAAACCGCTGTGCCTCGATCGACACCTGGAAGGTCCACGACGACACGATGGGGATTGGTCAGAACCTGGACCCCAGGCTGCGCAACCAGCCCTGGTACGCGGAGGAAGATCTTGGCTCCGGTCCCCGTGGATTCTATTGAAGTCGAAAGCAATGTGACCCTCTGGGCCACGGCCTCCATCGTAGGCGATGCTTGGAGGGACCCCGTGTGGATCCCCGCCAGGACCACGCCCCCTGCGACCAGCAAGGAACTCAGGCGAGCATTCATCGTTTACCCTCCTCACGCTTGAACGTCTTCGTGATGGTTCGGAATGTGGAACGGTTGGTGGAATTCATTTCCCATTGATGGAAGGTCACTGCCTTGTCTGTGATGGCGGTGATTTCCGCATCCTTGAAGCGGTGCCCAACGGGTAGCCATCGGACATTGCCGCGGCTATCTGAAATTATTGCGAAATTCTTGCCATCCTTCTTGATCATGCCCTTCACGGCGATGTCATCCAGCACGTCCACGGCATCAGCCGGGCGCTCGTCCCTCGGCGCGGAAAAGGGATCCCTCTGGATCGAAGGATGGTAGGGCGTGGCCTTGATAACGGCCACATCTTCAACCGCTGGTGAAGCAGGGGCTGGTATTGGAGCTGATGCCGACTGGCCCGGACCCTGCGCGAGCAGTGCGGTTCCAGTAAGCAGGAGCATTGATAAGCGTGGTCGGATCATGGCGATTCCTCAATCCTCTTTGGCATTCGCCTTGGGGGCGGGGGCAGTTGGCTTCGGCACAGAGTCAACCGGAGGAGGCTCGGGATTGTAGATGAAGGCGCTGATGGTGCACTTGACCGAGGCGGGATAAACGCTGCGATTGTCGGCCTTTCGGGTGAACTCGATATTCGAGATATTGATGATCTTGTCATAACCGGACACCAGCGATGCGAACTGGCCAAAGGAGTGGAATCCCACGCGAAATTCGAAATCCACTGGTTTTTCAGTGTAGTACGTGTCCTTCCGTTCAGGTTTTTTGGAGAAGGAAACCTGGTCGATGCCCGCATCATCGGCAATCTTCTTGATCCGATAAGGAATCTCACCGTAGTCCGTGTCCGAAGGCATGATCTTGATCAGTTCTTCGATTCGCTTGTCCTGCTTGGCTACTTCTTCGCGAAGCTTCTCATAGCTGGCCTTCAGGAGCTTGCCTTTGTCGACCTGGTCCTGGAGGTTCTTGACATCCACATGGATGGCCTCAAGGTCAGTCCGCTTGCCACCTAGAAGAAAGTAGACCAGTCCAGCCAAGACAATGCCCGCCAGCGCGCCCACACCGATCTGTTTCTGAAGTTGAGGATTCATGGCCTACCTCAGACGGCGTTCTGGAGTTCAAAGGAAATGGTGAATTCAAATGCGCCGGTGGAATTTCGATTCGCACCCGGGTAATTGATCTTCTTGAACCAGCGGGTCCGAGACTGAAGGTTTCCATAGAAGGCATTGATGGATTCGAAGTTCCGAGCCTCACCTTCCACCGTGATGGCCATGCCCTTTTGAGAGACCTTCTTGAACCAAACGTCATCAGGCAGGCTGTTTGCCAACTCTTCCAGGAAATGGACCGGCAGGGTCTGCTGGCGCTTGAGGGTGCTCATCACCTCTTCTTTTTTCTGGAGCGTTTCCTTTTTTTCACGAAATTTTTTCTCTAATGCGATGTAGGGCTCGTACTGCTTCCTGTCCTGCTCAAGGACCGCCTTCTTCTTCTCTGCTCTGGTGAATTCGCTGTTCAGCCAAAGGTAGTAGGCGCCACCGAAGGCGGCAAAGATGAGACCCACCACGACGCCAGCTATGGGCAAGCTGGATCGACTGCCTCCTTCGCCCGTATAAACCTGGACAGGTTCCGCCGAACCTTTGTCGCCGCCTTTTTTGGCTCCTGTCGGGGCCAGGGCGTCACCGAGTAGGTTGATCTTGATCATCGGTCCCCCACTTGGCGCATGGCCAGCCCAACAACTACGGCTGCACCGCCGCCAATTTCACGAACCGTAATGGGATCTTCGGTGCGGCCATCAACTTCAATGAGCTGAAACGGATTGAATCGGTCCACAGACACGCGTAAGCGATCGCCCAGCACTTCCAGCAGACCATGGATCATGGATCCGCCTCCACAGACCAGCACACGATCCATGCGATCAACCTTGAAGCTGCTTCTGAAAAAATCCAGGGTCCTTACGAGTTCATCTGCGAATGCAATCGATACTGCATTGATAGAAGGCTGGATCTCTTCCGGCTCTCGGCCTTCCGAGGCCTGGTTCCGCTTCAGGAGTTCAGCCGCTTCCCGGGTAACACCCCAGTCCTCCATCAGTTTTTCCGAATATCGACTGCTGCCCCAGGCCATGTCGCGCCAGAACACGGACTTGCCTCCAACCATCATGGTGAGGTTGGTGAAGGTAGCGCCCATGTTCACCAGGGCCACAACTTCATCCCGCCCGGCTCCCATGGTGTTGATCTCATAGGCATTCTGGACGGCAAACACATCCACATCCACGACCTTGGGGCTGCACCCTGCCTGGGCGACACAGCTGACGTAGGCCTCCAATTTGTCCTTGCGGCAGGCCACGAGAACCACATCCATGTTCCCTTCGCCTGCCCGCTCCTCGATGAGGTAGTAATCCAAAGCGTAGGAATCCAGACCTTGACCGGCCGGGAAGAAACTTTCAGCCTCCCAGCGCACGGACTCGGCCAATTCGGCTTGGCTCATCAGGGGAAATGTCACTTTTTTGACCATCACCTGCTGGCCGGACAAGGAAATGGCCACTTCCTTGGCCTTGATTTTCTGCTCCGCGAGAACCTGCCGAATGGCCGCCGCAACCGCGTTACTATCCATGATATCCCCGTCCACGATTGCGTCCGATGGCAGGGGAACCTGGCCCAATTTCTGGAGCCGATAGCGGATGTTGGTGCCCTTTCCCATCTGCTGAAGTTCACAGACTTTCACGGAACTGGAACCAATATCCAAACCGACAAGACTTTTGGTTTTGCTTCCGAAAAGACCCACCGGATGCCTCACTAGGAAATAAGTAATGGAAAGATTACCGCTGGAATGGATTAGGTCAAGGTTAACTATGCTTGCATCAGGCTTTATCGGACTGCCAATCGACTAGGATTACCGTAATATTGTCCTCGCCCCCACGTTCTCTTGCTGCATAAATCAATGATTCAACAGCAAGTTGAAGATTTTCAGCTTGTTCCACGATCTCCCATATCTGTTTGTCACCGATCATTCCTGACAGGCCATCGGAGCAAAGCAAGAGTCGCTCCGATCTGGAAAGTTCCAGGTTCTGGACTTCCACATCCAGATCCCCGCCATTGCCCAAAGCCTGGGTGATCACGTTCCGGAAGGGATGTACTCGGGCCTCTGAAGGCGTGAGAATTCCATTCGCCACCTGCTCGGCCACCCAACTGTGGTCGCGGGTCACCTGGCGGATGCCCTCTGGTCCGAGGATGTATGCCCGGCTATCTCCAACATGCGCCAGGGTGATTTTTGGGCCGTGGAAGAGGCCGACAACCACCGTGGAACCCATGGTTTCACGCTCTGGGTTGCGCCGAATGTCTTGTGCGATGGCCTGATCAGATAACAACAGGGCCACCTTCAGTCGATTCCCATCGTAGGACAGGGAGGGATCGTACTCGACAGGCCAGGTACGGTCCTTTTCCAAGGTTTCACCCACGAACCGGGCCACGGTCTCCACCACGATCTGACTGGCGACTTCCCCGGCTGCATGTCCACCAAGGCCGTCTGCCACCATGAATAGGCCGAGGTCAGGATCCACCAAATAACTGTCCTCATTGTGTTTCCGGACACAACCCACATCGGTGATACCCGCTGCACGAATTCCCATGATCAACCCTTTCCTGTCAATCGACTCCATAAGTCCAATACTTGATCCAGGAGGCCCTTGGGAGGGCCGGAGATCTGTTGCTGTTGACGTGGTGCAGCCTGACCTTTGGTCCCTTTGACACCCTTCCCTGGAGCGGCGGCCCGCAGTTTGGGGTGATTCGGCGAGATCTCCCGGGCCGCCTGGAGGTGCCGTTGAGCCCTGGCCGCCATGCCCAGCGTTTGGAAATGACCGGCCAACCGGATATGGTTTTCCACATCGCGAGGGGCTAACCGAACGGCAGCTTCGAGGGCTTTCACTGCGGCCCGGAGGTCGCCACCTTCTTTTTCCAGGATGGTGGCCATCAATGCATGGTACTTCGATATTTTGTCATCCAATCGAATGGCGTAGTGGATGAGTGCGCGCGCCTGATCAGTTTTTCCTTCGTCGAAGGCAACTTTTGCCATGTTCGCCCAATCTTCCGGAGTCCGTTCTTGGGCGGATTCGGGTTCCTTGATCGCCGCTGCAGGCTGGGTCTTTGGCATCTGCTCCTGCATTGCGAGTCTATTGGCCGGATCCTTGAGCATGCTGAAAGCCTCGGCCAACTCGCGGAATTTC
>PMJK01000053.1 GCA_003158505.1 Holophagaceae bacterium
GCGCCCACGGCCACGACTTCGTCGGGGTTCACGCTATGGTTGGGCTCCTTGCCGAAGATCTCCTTCACCATCTCGAGCACTTTGGGGATGCGGGTAGAGCCACCCACCATCACCACCTCGTCGATCTCGTGGTGGGACAGCTTGGCATCCTTCACCGCGTTCTCGCAGGGCCCCTTGAGCTTCTGGAGGACCGGTTCGATCATGGCCTCGAATTTCGCGCGGCTGAGGTGCTGGTTCACGTGCTTGGGACCACTGGCGTCGGCGGTGATGTAGGGCAGGCTGATTTCAGTCTGGGTGGTGCTGGACAGTTCAATCTTGGCCTTTTCGGCGGCCTCCTTGAGGCGCTGCATGGCGTCGGCCTGCTTGCGGAGATCGATGCCCTCGGTCTTCTGGAACTCGTCCGCCAGCCAGTCGATGATGACCTGGTCGATGTTGTCGCCGCCCAGATGGGTATCGCCGTTGGTGGACTTCACCTCGACCACGCCTTCGGAGACTTCGAGGATGCTGATGTCGAAGGTGCCACCACCGAAGTCGAACACTGCGATGGTGCCGTCCTTCTTCTTATCCAGGCCATAGGCCAGGGCCGCGGCCGTGGGCTCGTTCACGATGCGCTTCACATCCAGACCCGCGATGGCACCGGCATCCTTGGTGGCCTGGCGCTGGGCATCATTGAAGTAGGCGGGCACTGTGATGACGGCTTCAGTGACCTTCTCCCCCAGGTAGGCCTCGGCAGCCTCCTTCATCTTGACGATGACCGCCGCACTGATCTCTTCGGGGCTGAGCTTCTTGCCGAGCACATCGATGACGCAGCCACCCTTGTCGGCCCGCTCGACCGTGTAAGGCACGAGCTTTTGCTCCCGCTCCGAGTCGGCAAAGGGCAGACCCATGAATCGCTTGATGGAATAGATGGTGATCTTGGGCTGGGCCACAGCCTGCCGCTTGGCCGAGACGCCCACGAGGCGCTCGCTGGTCTTGGGATTGAAGCCCACCACCGAAGGCGTGGTGTTCGCCCCCTCGGGATTCGGGATCACTTTGGGTTGCCCGCCTTCCATGACGGCCACGCAGCTGTTGGTGGTGCCGAGGTCAATGCCGATGATCTTGCCCATGTCATTCCTCCTAGGGTCCAGGTCGGGATTCGACCCGCCCCTGGATTTATGAGGATAAAGCGTTTGGAATCATTGTCAACATGATCTTCAATTTTTTACTCATATTTTCTTCATGATTGACGCTATTGCTACTAAGGATATGCTGACACTCATGGTCCTACGTCCCTGCCCCGTCTGCCGAACCCCCACCTCTTGGGAGGGAAACCCCTACAAACCCTTCTGCTCGGAGCGTTGCCAGACCCGGGATCTGGGCGCCTGGTCCAGCGAAAGCTACCGCGTCCCCGAGAAACCCCAGGAGGAGGATGGCGAGGGCTGGACCGGGGAAGGCGGAGAGGACTGACAGGCTTTTACTTCGCCTGCGCCACCAGGAAGAGCCGTCTGAACCAAAAGGGCGTGCGCCCCTCTTCATCCGGCGGATAGGCCCGGCGAAGGCGGCTCCGGTAGGCCTCCAGGAAGGGCTCCTTTTCCTCTTCCCGGAGCGCCTCCAGCAAAGGCACCAGCAGGCTCCCATGGGTCCACGCGGCCACGGGATCAGGCCCCTCTAACAGGTGCAGATAGTCTGTCTGCCAGATGTCCAGGCGGCTCGCCGCAGGCGAAAGCCACCGAAGGTAGGCCTCGGGCTCGGCCACGGGCTGCCGGCGCAACAGCGGGCTCAGCCGTGCCCACCAAGGCCCCTCTTCCACCGCCTCGTAAGCGGCCAAGTGGGAGGGCCGATCATGATTGCGGGGCATCTGAACGGCGAGCCATCCGCCGGGCTTCAGGCCGGTCATCAGCCGGGGGAACAGAATGGGATGGTCATCCAGCCAGTGCAGGGAGGCGTTCGCGTAGATGAGGTCCACCGGACGATCCGGCTGCCATTCCGCCAAATCCGCCTGCTGCCACTGGAGCTCCGGGACGCCTGTGGTGGCCCGTTCGAGCATTTCCAGGGATCGGTCCACACCCGTCACATGGGCCGACGGCCAGCGGGACCTCAAGATTTTCGCCACGTGGCCCGGCCCGCAGCCAAGGTCCGCGATGTCTTCGGCTGCCTCCAGGGGGATTCGCGCCAGCAGGTCCAGGGCAGGCCGCAGGCGTTCGGCATCGAAACGCAGGTATTGGATGGGATCCCAGGGCATAGGCTCTACTTTGCTTGGTGCACCTTCTTCACCATGTACCTGGGCCGGTCGCGCACTTCCTGGTAGATGCGGCCGATGTATTCGCCCAGCAGACCGAAGGCGATGAATTGGCAGCCCACGAAAAAGAAGAGGATGGCGAACAGCGTGAACACACCCTGGGCCGTGCCCTCAGGATGCAGGAACCGGTAAATCACCAAGCCCAGGAAGAGCAGAAAGCCCACGGCGGCGGTGACCACGCCGAACACACTGAGCATCTGCAGGGGCAGCAAGCTGAAGCTCGTGAGCAGGTCGAACTGGAGGTTGATGAGCTTCCACATGCCGTACTTGCTGGTGCCGGCAGCCCGTTCGGCGTGGGCCACAGGCACCTCGGTGATGCGCTTGGCAAAGCTGTTGGCCAGGGCTGGAATGAAGCTCGACCGTTCTTTGCAAAGCAGCATGGCGTTCACGACATCGCGGCTATAGGCCCGCAGCATGCAGCCATAATCGTGGAGTTTCACGCCTGTGGTCTTGCGGGTGACGGCATTGACGATCTTGCTGGGCATGGTGCGGAAGAAACTGTCGTTGTCCTGGCGGCCCTGCCGCCAGCCGCCCACCGAGTCGTAACCCTCCTCGACCTTGGCCACGAGCTTGGGAATTTCCTCCGGAGGATTCTGGAGGTCCGCATCGAGGGTCACGATGATCTGTCCCCGCGTTTCGGCAAAGGCTCCGAAGATGGCGCTGTGCTGGCCGTAGTTCCGGTTGAACTCCACCACCTTCACCCGCGGTTCGGCCTTGGCGATGTCAAGCAGCATGGCCAGGCTGCGGTCCCGGCTGCCGTCATCGGTGAAGACGATCTCCCAGGGTTTCGCCGGATCCGAAAAATGCTCCAACATCACCCTAGATAGGCGCTCCCAAAGGGTGGAGATGTTCTCCTCCTCGTTGTAGATGGGGATCACGATGCTGAGATAGGGGTCCATGGGCGCTCCGGAGGGTCCATTCTAGTAGGATCGACAGATCTCAGGAGTCCCCCATGTCCGAGCCCAAGATCCTGCTGGTGGAAGACGAGCTCAGTCTCGCCGAAGGCATCAAGCTCAACCTGGAAATGGAGGGACTTTCCTGCACCTGGATCTCCCGGGGGGACCAGGCCCTGAAGCAGATCCTGGCGGAGACCTTCGATTTGGTGATCCTCGACGTCATGCTGCCGGGCATGGACGGCTTCACCATCTGCGGGAAGGTCCGCGAGGCCAAGAATTTCACGCCCATCCTCTTTCTCACGGCGAAGAACACGGACGACGACCGGGTCCACGGCTTCGAGACCGGCGCCGATGACTACCTGGGCAAACCCTTCCAGGTGCGGGAGCTGCTGCTGAGGGTTCGCGCCATCCTGCGGCGCGAGTCCTGGTACAAGAGCCGAGAGATCAGCAGCCGTCAGACATACGGTTCCTACTGGGTGGACTTTGACAATTATTGCGGCGAGGGCCCCGGAGGCGCCTTCCAGCTGGGCGTGAAGGAATCCATGATCCTAAAGCTGCTCATGGAGCGGCCCGGTCAGGTGGTGAGCCGCACGGACATTCTGGACAAGGTCTGGGGCGAGGATGCCTACCCCACCAGTCGCACCGTGGACAACTTCATCGTCCGTATCCGCCGCGTGATGGAGGACGATCCACACCACCCCCGCTGGGTCCACACCATCCGGAGCGTCGGCTACCAGTTCGATCCGGAAGGAAAGCAGCGCAAGGGCGAGGAATAGAAAAACGGGGCGCATCCGCGCCCCGTTTTTCATGCGTAAGCAGGATTATTTGACGTCGAACTCCTTGCTGCGTCCCAGCTTTTCAATGGCTGCTGACTGCTCCGTGAGGTTTGCAGCGGGGCCGCCCTGCTTCACATCGACGAGGACGATCTTCTTCTCATCGCCTTTGCTGAACTTGCTTTCGCCCAGCACGGGCTCGAGGGTGGGCAGCAAGGGCAGTTCTCCCGCCGCGCCCTCAGGAGCCTTGGAGGCTGCGATGTCAGCCGCCCTGGTCAGCAGACCCGCTCCCGGTACGGCGCCGAGTCGCCGCAGATCCAGCCAGCCGAAACCGGGGTCGCGCAGCAGATCGAGGTCATCCTTGGCGAACCAGGCGAGCAGATCATCCAGCGCCTTGGTCTGCATGGGATTGGGCAGGCGGCGGGCCTTCTTCACGCCCTTGACTTCCACTTCCTGGGGCGTGTTCTCGATCCAGGCCTGGGCTCGCTTCACCCACAGGACCGTAATGGCCTTCTGAGCCGCGAAACCCTCGGGCTCCTTGGGGCCCTTCGTGACCTTGGTCCTCTTGCCCTTGGCAGGTACTTCGGGCTCAGCCCAGCTGGGCGCGAGGGCGTCCACCTTGGGATCGAAGAGCAAGCCCTTGAGCTTCAGGAGCCGGGGTTCCAGGCCCTTGGGGCCGGTCTTGGCGGCGGCTCGGGCCGCACCCTGGAGATCCTTCCAAGTGCCTTCGAGGAGAAGCTTCTTCCCGTCAGCGTCATAGAGGCCCTGGTTGGCGCGGACCTTCGACAGGTAGGCCTCCACCGCCGGAAGGGCCGCCGAGGCCTTTTCGGGGATCTCCAGCTTGGCCTTCACCAGGTTCCCGAGGGCCTCTCGAACTTCAATGGCCTTTGGATGACTGCGGTAGTAGCCCAGCTCATGGGCGGAAAGGGCCGCCCGGTAGAGGGTATAGGCCAGTTTCCGCTTAGTGGGGCGGAGCTGCTCGAAGGCCTTGGGCTCGGGAGCCTTCATAACCGTGGGTCCCGGCTCCTCCACCTTCGGCGAAATCGGCACCTCGGATGGCCCTATTGCGGGCTTCGATTCAGGCGCGGGAGCCTGGACTGGCGTCGGTAGCGGAACAGGGGGGGTTGCCTGGCCCAGTAGGCTTGAGGCCATCAGAACGACCAAGATCCAACTTCGCTGCATGCAAGACTCCTAGGTGAGCGTGCGGTGGAAGTCCCCATTATGCAGCAGGGGACAAACTTACGCCTCGACCGGAGCCTCTAGAAGGCGCTCAAGACTCTGCTTGAGTTGCTTTAGATCGAAGGGTTTGCCCAGATAGGGCACCTGGCTCGACTCTAGGAATTCCCGAGTCTTCGTGTCGAAGGTATCTCCGGTGGTATAGAGAATCCTCCGCGTCATGGCCGGTCGCTGGGCCTTCAGCCAGTCGAACAGGTCCACCCCCGACAGGCCCGGCATCCGGATATCGCACACAATCAAGTCGAATGTCCCGTTTTCCAACCTCTGGATGGCCTCGTCCCCCCGGGAACTGGAGGTGACCTCCACACCCCAGGCACCGAGGGCGTCCACGAGGCATTCCAGCAGGAAGGTCTCGTCATCCACCACCAGGGCCCGAATTCCCTTCAGCCCCACAGGAGCAGCGTCGGAGGCGGGAGGCAGGATGGGTGCCACCTGGCACGGGAGTTCCAGCAGGAAGGCATTCCCCAGTCCTTCCTGGCTGCGGGTGCTGACGCGACCACCGTGCTGGCGGGCGATGACATCTGCAATGGGAAGGCCCAGGGCCTCTGTGGTCGTGGCATTTGCCAGGTCGAACAGATCGGCCTGGCGCCCCTCATCCAGGGCGGGCCCCGTGTCCTGAATCACCACTTGGAGATTGTCGCCGGACATCCGAGTCGCTACCCGGAGGCGCTTCATCGGACTAAGGGCCATGGATTGCAGGCCGTTCTGGAGAAGATTCATGAGGGCCTTGACCATGAGCTCGGCATCGAGGGCTGTTTCAGGCAGGGATGGATCCAGGTTCAATTCCACCGTGGCCCCCATCTGCTGGGCCTTGGCCTCAACCAAGGACATGGCCTGCTGCACCAATTCATTTAACTGCGCCTGAAGAAATTTGGGGGCGGGCGGATACATGATCGTCTGGAGCGGGAGAAGCAGTCCTTGGATAGATTCCACGGACTTCACAAGACGCCCGGCCTGCTCGGCCTGGTCAGGATCCATGGCGGATTCCGCGATCAATCGGGACTCAAGGAGGACGGGTGTCAGCCGGTTGGAGACCTCATGAAACAGGGGGGGCACCAAGCGACCAAGAGCCTCCCGCTTCTGGGAATAGACCAGGCGATCCTGAAGGTCCTGCTTTTCAGTCATATCGCGCACGAGGGCCGAGTAGGCCAGCACCCGATCATCGTTCCCGCAGACTGGCGCATAGGTGATGCTGGCCGGAAAGGCGACCCCTCCTTTGCGTAGACGCGTGGTCATCATTTCCTGGATCACCTGGCCACGCCCGACCTGCTGGGCCACCTGTTCCAGTTCGCCGATCAGGCTGTCCGGGACCAGCTGGGCCATGTTCCGTCCCACGATCTCCGGGCGGGAATACCCAAACATGCGCTCAGCGGCCATGTTCCAGGTGAGGATCTTCCCTTCCTGCGAATAGGAAATGACCGCCTCGCCAATGTTCTGTACCAGGCCTTCCAGATACTTCCGGGTCTTCAGGTTATCTTTGTTCGCCCGGTCCAGTTGCGAGTAGAGCTGACTCATCTCCTCGTTCTTCTTTTCCAGCGAATCCTTGGCCTGCTTCAGCTCCGAGTAGAGCCGGGCCGTTTCCATGTTGGACTTGAGGGCATCCTCCAGCAGGTCCTGGGCATCCGCAGCTTTCCCAGGCACCAGGTCGGTCACACTCACGTTGCTGTGGCGGAGAACGGTGGTTTCGACGGCCGGCGGCTGCCCTGCATCCTGAGGGGGTGGCAGCTCCCGCATGCTGGTGCGTACATTGGACTCGATGAGATTCAGCATCTCGTCGAAGTCCTTGATCTTCTTGTCCAGATGGTACTTCTTGAAGGTGTAGCTCACGGTCTCTCGGGTGATGGACAGGAACGTGTCCATCACGCCCGTGCCGCGATTGGCCACGGACTCGAAATAAGGGACGCTGCGGAAATTGAGCCGCCGGTTCATGACCCCCACGGCCATGGCGTCCGGCAGGTCCCGCTTGTTGTACTGGATGACGAATGGGATCTGCTTGATGTTCAGGCGGTTCGCATTGAGGTTGTGATACAGGTTCGAGAGTGAATCCACGTTGTCCTGCATTTTCGATTCGCTGGAATCAGCCACGAAAACCACGCCATCGGCGCCGCCCAGCACCACCCGGCGGCTGGCGTCGTACTGCACCTGGCCAGGCACGGTATAGATCTGCAGGTGGATGGCGTTGCCGTAGATGTAGCCCAGATTGATGGGCAGCAAGTCGAAGAAAAGGGTGCGGTCCTCCTGGGTGTTGACGGAAAACATCTCACCCCGCTGGGTATCCGAGCACATCGCATGCAGGGACTGCAGGTTGGTGGTCTTTCCCGACAAGCCCGGCCCGTAATAGACCAGCTTGAGCAGGATCTCGTTGGCACGGGTATTGAATTGAACCATGGGTTCGCCAGGAAAATGGGGATGTTCAGCCTACCACGGGGTCGTGACACGACCCGCTTCTCGATCTCAACGGCAGGTCGCGTGCTAGCATTACCTTTTTCATGCTTCAGAGGTTTTCGGCGCGATGACCGTCCCGACCCATGTGGCCATCATTATCTCGGTATGCTCTCCGGGCATACGCGAGGCCGGTCACGTGGAACTGGGCAGCCGGACCGGAAATTAGGCCCGCGATGACGGTCCCGACCCACGTCGCCATCATTATCTCGGTATGCCCTCTGGGCATACGCGAGGCCGGCCACGCGGGTCCACCCAGCCGCTCTGGTCCTCGGAGCACGCGATGACGGTCCCGACCCACGTCGCCATCATCATGGACGGCAATGGCCGTTGGGCCTCTCAGAGGGGCTGGCCCCGCATCAAGGGCCACAAGGCGGGCGTCCTGGCGGTGGAACGGATCCTGGAAGCGGCCTCGGATGCGGGCATCCGGCATCTGAGTCTCTATGCGTTCTCCACGGAAAACTGGAAGCGTCCCCCCCTCGAAGTGAGCGCTCTCATGGCCCTCCTTCGCATGTACTTGCGCATGTTCGTCCACCAGCTTGCCAAGAAGGACATCCGCTTCCACCACCTGGGGGCGATCGAGGGCATGCCCTCAGGCGTCCAGGCGGACATTCGGGCCCTGGAACGGGCCACGGCACAGCATAGGGGTATGACCTTCCATCTCGCGGTGAACTACGGGTCGAGGCTGGAATTGGCCCAGGCCGCCCGGCGCTGCGTGGAGGACGGCCTTCGTCCCGAGGAGATCGACGAGGCCGCCCTGGGGGCCCGACTCTGGACAGCCGGTGTGCCCGATGTGGACCTGCTCATCCGCACCAGCGGGGAGCACCGCATCTCCAACTTCCTGCTCTGGCAATCCGCTTATGCCGAGCTCTACATGACCGATCTCCTTTGGCCGGATTTCGGCCCTGCGGAGCTGAAGGACGCACTCGAGGACTACGCCCAGCGCGAACGACGCTTCGGGGGGATCTGATGGAACGGACCACGCCCAAGGTGGATACCAAGAACATGACCGTGCGCGTCACCTCAGCCCTGGTCTTTGGTGTCTTCTTTTTCACGCTCCTCTGGTTTGGGGACCGCCCATGGGCCCCCTGGACCTACCTGGCCCTCTTGGCCTTGGCGATCGTCATGGGCGTGCATGAGGTAACCCACATGGCCCAGGTGCGGGGCTTCAACCCTTCCCTGGGATCCGGGGTCCTGGTGGGCTGGGGCATCCTGGTGCATTTCTTCCTCGCAGTGGGGAACCAGGACCCATTGCCGCTTTGGCTCGTCTTCGCCCTCGGGGCCATGGTGATCCACTTCGGGGCCCTCTTTTTCGACCCGAAGCTTGAGGAAGCCCTGCCAAGCCAAGCCATCACCTGGCTTGGAGCCCTATACATGGGTTTCGGCCTGGGCTTCCAGCAGAAGCTCTTCATGCTCCAGGGCACCCTGCCCAAGACCGGCAGCCGCGTGCTTCTCGCCCTCTACATCATCACCTGGTTCGGCGACAGCGCCGCCTACTTCGTGGGCACCTTCTTTGGCAAGCATAAGCTGGCTCGCCGCGTCAGCCCCAAGAAGAGCTGGGAGGGCGCCCTCGGCAACCTGGGCGGCAACCTCCTCGGGGCCTTCCTGCTGGTCGCCACGGTATGCACCGAGTGGACCGTGGTGGACGCCGTGGCCCTCGCTCTATTGATGGGGGTGGCAGGGCAGCTTGGCGATCTGGTGAAAAGTACCTGGAAGCGCAGCGCCGGCGTCAAGGATTCCAATGCCGGCAGTGTCTCCATTCCTGGCCATGGCGGCATGCTGGACCGGGTGGACAGCCTTGTCTTTGCGGCCCCGGTGTTCTACGCCTACCTGCACTTTGTCAAAGGATTCAACTAGTTGAGATCCCTCGCCATCCTCGGCTCCACCGGGAGCATCGGCACCTCGACCCTGGAGGTGGTGCGGGCCCATCCAGAAAGGCTATCCGTGCTGGCCATGGCGGCAGGGCGGAACCGGGACCTCTTGAAGGTCCAGTGCGAGGCCTTCCGGCCCCGCTGCGTGTCCGTGGGATCGAAGGAGGATGCGGATTGGCTCCGCTCCAACCTTTCCTACCAACCCGAACTGCATTGGGGCCATGAAGGGCTCCTGGCCTGCGCCCTCCATACCGATGTCGATACGGTCCTCGCCGCCATCGTGGGCAGCGCCGGCCTGGCCAGCACCGAAGCCGCCCTCCGGGCCGGCCGTCGGGTCTGCGTGGCCAACAAGGAGTCGCTCGTGGTCGGCGGAGCCCTCATGCATGAGGCGGCCCTGGCGGGCGGCGGCGAACTGCTGCCCGTGGACAGCGAGCACGCGGCCCTGCATCAGCTTCTGTCGGACCGGGATCCGGCCACCATCCGGGAGGTCCGCATCACCGCCAGCGGCGGGCCCTTCCGCGACTGGCCCCTGGCCCGCATCCAGGCCGCCACCGTTGCCGAGGCCCTGAACCACCCCACCTGGAAGATGGGGCCCAAGATCACCATCGACAGCGCCACCCTCATGAATAAGGGGCTGGAGGTCATCGAGGCCTCAGTGTTGTTCGGTCTCTCATCGGACCAGGTGGCCGTGACCGTTCATCCCCAGAGTCAAGTGCACGCCATGGTGGGCTTCCACGACGGCAGCTACCAGCTCCAGGTCTGCGCCAACGACATGAAACTGCCCATCCAGTACTGCCTGCTCTATCCGGACAAGGAGCCGGGTCCCGTGGCCCCCTATCCCTGGGACGACCCCCGGCAATGGACCTTCGAGCCCCCCGATCTGGAGCGTTTCCCTTGCCTGGGCTTGGCCTTCCAGGCCCTGAGGGAAGGTGGCACGGCCCCGGCCCTGCTGAATGCCGCCAATGAGGTGGCTGTGGCCGCTTTTCTCCAGGGTCGCCTCGGGTTCTGGGACATCCAGGCCTGCAATCAGGAGGTCCTGTCCAGGATCCCGGCCACACCTCTGGGGTCTCTCGCGCAAGTGCTGGGTGCGGACCTGGCCGCAAGGCGTCATGCTGAAGGGTGGGTCCAAGCCCGGACCTAATCGACCTGGACATCCATGAAGCGCCTTTCCTTTGCCTTTTCCATCGCCCTCGTCACCATCGTCTCCCTGAACTGGCCCAGTGTGGGTTTCTGGGGGCCGGTGCTGATGCTCGGCGGCCTGGTCTTCCTGCACGAAGGGGGACACTTCCTCGCGGCCAAATACATGGGCATGCCCGTGGAGGTCTTCTCCCTGGGCTTCGGTTCCCGCCTCTTCGGATTCAAATGGCGGGAAACCGACGTGCGTCTTTCCATCCTGCCCCTGGGCGGGTACGTCAAGCTCGCGGGCTTCAATCCCGAGGAACCCGGGGCAGATGACCCCTACGGCTTCCTCCAGCAGCCCTACGGCAAGCGCATGCTCTTCTACAGCGGCGGCATCCTGGCGAACCTGGTCACCACCCTGATCCTGTTCACCTTCGTGGGCGCCGACCAGTCCCGGGTCACCAAGGTGCAGGAATCCTGGACCGTCATTGAGGTCGTGCCCGGAAGCGCCGCCGAACAAGGGGGCCTCAAGGTCGGCGACGAACTCCGCAGCATTGGCGACCTGAGCTTCCCCGCTACTGAGTGGGAGACGGCCGTGGCCTATATCCAGGCCCACCCCGGCCAGCCCGTGCCCTTCCGAATCACCCGGGAGGGCGCGCCTCTGGAGTTCCCGCTGACGCCACGCCTCGATGGCGGCAAGGGCCGGTTGGGCTTCATGCCTGCACCGCTGTCCACCCCCCTGGAGCGGCGCGCCTACCGTCCCAACGACTTCCTGATGGGCGGACGCTATGCCGTGACCACCTCCTGGCGCATGAGCGGACAGGTGCTTGGCTTCCTCAAGCGCCTCATCAGCTTCCAGGCCAAGAGCTCTGAGGTGTCCGGGCCCATCGGCATCATCCGCCAGGGCAGCCGTGCCGCGAAGACGGGCTGGGACGTCTTCCTCTTCATGTGTGGCGCCATCAGCCTGCAGCTGGGCCTGATCAATGCCCTCCCCATTCCCGCCCTCGACGGGGGCCACATGGCCCTGCTGACCTTCGAGAAGCTGCGCCGCCGGGACCTCACCATCGAGCTCAAGGAGAAGATCCTCACCGGCGGCTTCCTGCTGCTGGCCTCCCTGATGGTTCTGGTGATCGTCATGGATCTGCTGAAGCTGAGGAAATAGGGCTCAGGGCCCAGGATGGCCTTGAAGGCCGCCCGGAGACCGCCTGCCAGTCCACTGAGGCGGAGTTGGGTCCCTTGGTCCTGGAACGGGGAGCCCCCAGTCGGCACCCAAAGGTTCAGTCCGGAGTCCCCATGCGTCCTGTCCTATTCCTTGCCCTCCTCGCCACCCTGGCCCTGCCCGCCGCTGAAAGGAAGATTCCCATGTCCCTCTACGACATCACCCTGAACACACTGGAAGGGAAGCCCCAGTCCCTCGCCGCCTACAAGGGCAAGGTGGTGCTGGCCGTCAATGTGGCCAGCGAATGCGGGTTCACGCCCCAATACGCCGGGCTGCAGAAGCTCTATGCCGAGCAGAAGGACCGCGGCCTGATGGTGCTTGGTTTCCCCTGCAACCAGTTCGGCGGCCAGGAGCCGGGCACCCCGGCCCAGATCGAGACCTTCTGCCAGAAGAACTACGGCGTGACCTTTCCGCTCTTCGAAAAGCTCGACGTGAAGGGCCCTGGTCAGGCTCCGCTCTACACCTTCCTCACGGCCAAGCATGGCGAGCCCGCCTGGAATTTCCACAAGTACCTGGTGGGAAAGGACGGGCAAGTGATCCAGGCCTTCGGCAGCAAAGTGGCTCCGGACAGCGCCGAGTTGAAGGCCGCCATCGAGGCCGCGCTGAAGTAGGTGCTCCCTAAGAGAAGCGCTGGTCGCGGAAAACGCGAAAGTCACACAGAAGGCACAGAAAACTGATTTCTGATTTCATTTCGCGCTTTCCGGCATCTTCCGTGCTTTCCGCGACCAGCCTACTTTGTCGAGACAATCGCCGCCGGCGGCATCTGCTGAATCTCGATGTAGAGTTCCTTCACGCCATTGATGAGGAACTGCATGGCCACGGCCGCGAGGATGAGGCCCATGAGTTTGTTCACCACACTGGTGCCGATGGCCCCCAGGCGCGAGAACACGGCCGGCGCCTTGCGGAGGAAGAGATAGACGATCCAGGTATTGAGGAGGATGGCCACGATCACGACCCCATACTCCAGCCAGCCGAGGCCCACGATCATGCCCATGACCGTGGAGATGGTGCCGGGGCCCGCCACCAGCGGGATACCGAAGGGGATGATGGCGAAGGCCTCGGGAAGTTTCCGGCTGGCCTCGGCCTTCTCGTTCGCGGTGCTCCGTTCCCGGGGATCTTCGCCATAGAGCATTCCGATGGCGCGGTAGAGCACCAGGGCCCCCCCCACGAACCGCATGGCCAGGGCCGTGAAGCCGAAGAGGCTGAAGATGAACTGGCCCACCAGGGCGAAACCGAGCATGGCCGCCCCGACAGTCAGCGAGGCCTTCCTCGCGCTGCGGCGGAGGGCGGTGCGCTCCATCCCCGCCGTAGCACTGGCAAAGATGGCCGCCGAGCTGATCGGGTTGAGCACGGAGAACAACGAGGTCGTCACTCCGAGGGCGAAGGACCAGGTGGGCGTAGGGCCGAGGTGGGGCATGCCCCAGGTTACCGCGTAGGATGGTGGGCATGCGTGACGTGGGGGCTCTGCGGGAACAGCACAAGCGCCGGTTGGCCTGGATGCCCTGGCTCTACTTCACCCTCAAGGCCCGGCACAAGGCCTGGGCCGAAGCCTGGCAGGCGGAGGTGCAGGCCTGCCTGCTCGCCCAGGAGACCGTCCAGATCGGGCACGGCTCTTTCATCGCCCCGGACGCCGGCATCTTTGGCGAGCCCGGCCGTGGCGTGGTCATCGGCGACCGCTGTGCCATCGCCAGCCAGGCGTTTCTGCACGGCCCCATCACCCTCGGAAACGACGTCAGCGTCAACGCCGGTGCGCGGCTGGATGGCGGCCGCAAGGGCCTGCTGGTCGGCGACGGCACCCGGATCGCCAGCGGCGCGGCCCTCTACGCCTTCGACCATGGATTGAGGCCGGATCGCGATCTCAGAGATCAGCCCGTGCGTTCCCGAGGCATCCGCATCGGTCGGGATGTCTGGATCGGCGCCAACGCCGGCATCACGGATGGCGTGATCATCGGCGATCACGCCGTGGTGGCCATGGGCGCCGTTGTCACCAGGGATGTGGCGGAATGGGCCATCGTGGCCGGCGTGCCTGCGGTGGTCATCGGGGATCGCCGGTCCAGGTGATCGCGTCGCCTCCTGCCACACCGTCGCATCCGCCCGTTGCAGTTCACCCGGATGCCCAGCGGAATTGAAAACTCAAAGACCTGTGGACACTGCCTTTCAATGGTTGGCATGGGACGTGAGTTCCCACGTGCATGGGGCCGAAGCCACCCCGCCCCGAAGGAGGCACCATGCGACACCCATCCCTGTTCGCACTCATCGCCCTCTCGGCCATCTCCCTCTCTGCCCATGATCACTGGCGCGATTCCCGCCGCATGGCAGTGATCGCAGGTTCCCGTTGCGTCCCGTACCGTCATTGGGAAGGGCGGCGTGGGGAAGATCGCTGGATGGGCCACGGCTATGTCCGTCATCACGATTTCGACGATCGCATCATCCTGCGGCCCCTTGACCCGCCTTTTAGGGAACGGGTGGAGCTTCGGTTCCGCTGATCCACTCCAGATTTGACAGCGGGTGTCCACCCTCTGCCGAGACACTGGATGGAGGGTCGTGGATAGCCCCATTCAAAAATTTTCGCCATGAAGCCTTGACAAATACGAAATTTAAACGAATACTGGGTGGACGGGACAACTGGAGCCCCCATGCGGACCTCTTCGCGCACCTTCGGTTACAAGCTCAGCGGCTTCTTCATGGAATACGGCCCCATTGAGGCCGATAACCTGGATGCCGCCAAGTCCCAGATCCGCCAGCGGCTGGGCGTGAGCCGGTTGCCCCTGGGCGTTCAAATCTGGGATCTGGCCGAGCGCCCTCTCACCCGTTGGCGGATCGACGCCGCGAGTTGAAGTCGGTCGTCTTTCACCGATCTGCTCACCTCTTGCCCCTGGTTCAGGTCCGGTGCATCTTCCACCAGGCCTCCCCCTCGGCCACGTCCTTCGCGATCTGATTCCGCAGTTCGTCCACCGAACCGAATTTCACTTCACCCCGGATGCGATGGAGAAATCGCACTTCCATGCGGGCGCCATAGAGGTCCTCCTCGAAACCTGGCAAGTGGGTCTCCACCGTGAGGCGTTGGCCATCGAAGGTGGGCTTCTCTCCGACATTCGTCATTCCCAGATGCGAGCCCCCGTGATGGGGCAGCACGGCCTCTGTCACATAGACACCGAAGGCCGGCAGTTGCTCCTGCTCCCAGGCTAGGTTCGCCGTGGGGAAACCCAGGTGGCGCCCGCGGCGGTCCCCCTCCACCACCACACCGGTCAGGGCATAGGGGTGGCCCAGCAGTGCTGCTGCGGCCTCCGCATCGCCTCCATCCAGAGCCTCCCGGATTCGCGTGCTGGAAAGACGCCCGCCGTCCGGTGCCCGCAGGGCCAGCGTATGCACTTGGCACCCATGGGCCACTCCCCAGTCCTCCAGGGTTTTCACCGTACCGCTTCGGTCCCGGCCGAAACAGAAGGCACGGCCCACATGGAGTTCCACGGGCGCCAGGGTGTGCAGGATCCGGTCCAGAAAGTCCTTGGGGCTCAACTCGGAAAAGGCCCGGCTGAAGGGGATCACCCAGGCCAGGTCCATGGCCTCGGCTTCGAAGGCGGCGAGTCGCTGCTCCAGGGTCATGAGAAGCCTTGGCTTGCGCTGGGGCGCGACCACCAGGGTTGGGTGGGGATCGAAGGTGACCACCGCCGCCCGGTGTCCCAGTGCCTTGGCCCGGCCTGAGGCGACCCGCAGCAGTTCCCGATGGCCTGCATGGACGCCATCGAAGGTCCCAAGGGTCACTACGAAGGGCCCGGAAACCGGGGCAGTTTCAAGGGAATGGCGCCAGACCTCCATCAGGGTGCTCCGTCCTGCTCGGCGGGCCAAGCCAAGCTGGCGATGACGCTGCCCGCCAGCACCGCGGCGATGACCAACAAACTGTACTGCACGGGAATGGGTACCCACCGGGCGATGCACATCTTCACGCCCACGAAGGCGAGCACGACGGCCAATCCGGTCTTCAGGCGGTGGAAGCGGTCCATCATCCTGGCCAACAGGAAGTAGAGGCTGCGCAGACCGAGGATCGCGAAAATATTCGAGGTGTACACCACAAAGGGGTCGCGGGTCACGGCTAGCACCGCGGGAATGGAGTCCACGGCAAAGACCAGGTCGGACATCTCGACGGTCAGGAGCACCAGGATCATGGGCGTGGCGAGCCGTCGTCCCTCGCGCATCACCCACAACCGTTCGTGGCCGCCGGACTCGTCGAAGGGAACAAAGCGACGGAAAGCCTGGACCATGGCGTTCTGTGTGGGGTCGACCGCCTCTTCCTTCACCAGCAGCATCTTCAGTCCGGTGTAGATGAGGAAGCCGCCAAAGACATACATCATCCATTCGAAGCGGTTCAGCAGGGCCGTGCCCGCCAGGATCATCGCCGCCCGCATGACCAGCGCGCCCAACACACCCCAGAAGAGCATCCGGTGCTGGTGGCGCAGCTCCACCCGGAAACTCTGGAAGACCAGGACGAACACGAAGAGGTTGTCCACACTGAGGGACTTCTCCAGCACATAGCCCGTGAACCACTCCAGGCCCTTTTGTGTACCCTCAGCCTGGAAGATCAGTCCGTTGAAAACGAGCGCCAGGCCGATCCACACGGCGCTCCAGATGCCTGCCTCTCGCACGGACGGCGCATGGCTGCGACGGTTGAAGACGCCCAGATCCAGGGCCAACATCAGGAATACGAAGGCGTGAAATCCGGACCAAGCCCACCAGGGAGCGGCTTGGAGTAGGGCGTCGACCAAGGGTCCTCCAGAGCCAACAGCTTATCTGGGTTGGGAAGGAGCCTGTAACAGAGTCCAGGGACGCTTGCCGGGACCCGCTCCGGGCTCCCTCGATTTCCCTCGCATCACGTCCTACTTGACGTTCCTGGCATCACGCTTCTGCCTTATGAACCGCCTGTTCACCGTGTTCTGCCCGTAATGGAGCTGGGCAGGTTCCTTCTTCGTGACCTTGGCTTGGGCTTGGGCATTGGCGACGCTCTTGTTGATATTTGGCTGCTGCCGCTGGGCACGGTTCTCCTCCTTCTGTACTCGCCCCCAGCTGGTCGGTGCTCCAGGCTGGGGCATCTGGGCAAAAAGGGAGGCGCCAGCGAGGAAGGATCCAAAGAGTGCAACAGAGAAATGGCGAG
>PMJK01000146.1 GCA_003158505.1 Holophagaceae bacterium
AATCCGCCGCCGCCCCCGCCGCCGCCTCGGCCCTGATGGAGGCCCGCGTCATACACTGTTCCGGGTGCGGGGCCTCGGTGCCGCCCGATGCTTTGCAGTGCCCATACTGCCAGGCCCAACTCGCCACAACTGCCTGCCCGGTCTGCTTCGCCCTGGCGCCCCTCTCGGCCAGCCATTGCCCCGGCTGTGGGGCTGCGTTGGCGGCCCGCCAGGCGGCCAGCTCGGATGGCACATCCTGCCCCGCCTGCCGGAAGCTCCTGGCCGGGACCATGGTGGGTGATCTGGAAGTGCGGGAATGCCCGGCTTGCGGCGGGCTCTGGCTGGACCGCGTTGTGTTCGAGCAGCTCGGGACCAGCCGCGAGCGTCAGGGCGCTGTGCTCGGTGCTCTGCCTTCACCCACTGCGCCGCCCGTGGTTTCCCTGGAGGCGGTCCAGTACCGCCCATGTCCCGCCTGTCAGCAGCGCATGAACCGCGTGAACTATGCCAGGCGTTCCGGCGTCGTGCTGGATGTCTGCAAAGAACACGGCATCTGGTTCGACAAGGACGAGCTGCGCCGGGTCCTGGCCTTCATTTCAGAAGGAGGTCTCGACCGAACCCGGGAGCTGGAGATCGAGGAACTGAAAGAGGCCAAGCGCGCCGCCGTGCAGATCCCCGTACAGCCGGCCTCATCCTACGAATTCACCCAGCAGATGCACCCCGGCCCGCACTGGCTGGGCGCCGCGGGATTGGCGTGGCTGGCCTCGGAAGTGGCGGGGCACTTCTGGAACAAGGATTGATCATCCCGCCTGCTTCACCAGTTCCGCGAACTTCCTCGGATCCAGGCTGGCACCGCCGACGAGGCCGCCGGCGACCTCCGGGATGGTGAGCAGTTCCGGGAAGCTCTCGGGAGTGACGCTACCGCCGTAGAGGATGGGCACCACGTAATCAGTGCCCGCCAGGTGGCGATTCAGCTCACCCCGGATGAAGGCGTGGGCCTCGCGCACCTGGGCGGCCTCGGCGCGGCGACCCGTCCCGATGGCCCAGACGGGCTCGTAGGCCACCCAGAGGGGGCCTGGGCCGGTCTCGGCCAGGATGGACAGTTGCTGTCGAAGCACCTCCAGGGTCTGGCCTGCATCCCGCTGGGCCAGGGTCTCGCCGATGCAGAGCAGGGGCAGCAGGTCCCACTGCCAGGCAGCCTTGACCTTGGTTGCCAGGGCCGCATCCGTCTCCCCGAAGAACTGACGGCGCTCGCTGTGCCCCAAAAGCACGCCCGAGCAGCCGGCGTCGCGCAGCTGAGGCATGGAAACCTCGCCCGTGAAGGCGCCTTTGGCTTCCGCATGCCCGTTCTGCCCAAAGACCTGGAGCCCAATGGGTCGAACCAGCTCGCTCACCAGATGCAGAAAGGTGAATGACGGGGCGATCCCCACTTCAATCCCTGCCTGGGGTGTGAAATGCCCTAGCAGGTCCTCACAGAAGGCCCTCGCCTCCCGCGATGCAAGGTTCATCTTCCAGTTCGCAACGACGCAACGCATGGGCATCCTTATTTGGAAAGGGCAGCAATGCCCGGAAGTTCGAGTCCGCTGAGGAATTCGAGGCTGGCGCCCCCGCCAGTGGAGACGTGGCTCATGCGGGCAGCGACCCCTGCCTTGTTCACGGCGGCCACGCTATCGCCACCACCCACCAGCACGAAGGCACCCCTGTCCGCGGCTTCGGCCAGTTCTTCCGCCATGGTCAGCGTTCCACTGGCGAAGGGGGCCATCTCGAAGACACCCATGGGGCCGTTCCAGAGCAGGGTCTTCGCCGCGCGGATCTCGGTGGCGTAGGCCGCGACCGTTTCAGGCCCGATGTCCAGGGCCATGCGGTCCACCGGGATGTTCTGGTCGACCGTGATGACGCAGTCTGCATCCTCCTTGAACTCGGTGGCGGCCAGATGATCCAGGGGCAGCAGCAGGCGAGTGCCTTTGGCCTGGGCCTGCTTCAGCAGATCCAGGGCCATCTCCAGCTTGTCCTCTTCGCAGAGGCTCTTGCCGATCTCGAACCCCTGGGCCTTCAGGAAGGTGTAGCTCATGGCCCCGCCGATGAGGATGGCGTCGGCCTTGCCGAGGAAGTTCTTGATGAGCTCGATCTTGTCGCTCACCTTGGCGCCGCCGAAGATCACCACCAAGGGCTTTTCGGGGTTTTCGGTGACCTTTCCGAGGGCCTTCAGTTCCTTCTCCATGAGGAAGCCCGCAGCCACGCGGTCTTTGGGAAAGTGGGCGACCATGCCGCTGACGGAGGCATGGGCCCGGTGGGCGGAGCCGAAGGCATCGTTCACGTAGGTGTCGGCCAGGCTGGCCAGACTGGCGGCGAAATCCTCATTGTTCTTGGTTTCGCCCTTCTCGAAGCGGAGATTCTCCAGCAGAAGCACCTGACCCGGCTTCAGGGCGGCCGCCTCGGCCGCCACGGCCGCCCCGGTCACATAGCTTGCCATGCGGCAGTCGAACCCCTGCTTGTTCAGCCAGGCGGCCACGGGCGCGGCGCTGTAGGCGGCTTCGAAGCCCTTGCCCTCGGGCCGTCCCAGGTGCGAGGCCAGGACCACGGAGGCGCCGCCGTCGAGCAGGAATTTCAGCGTGGGCAGGGTCTCGCGGATGCGGGTGTCGTCCGTGATGTGGCCATCCTTCAATGGCACGTTCAGGTCCGCCCGAAGAAAGACCCGATGGCCCTTCACATCGAGATCTCGCACCGACTGGAAGCCCATGGCTGCTCCTTATGGATTTGGCAAACATTTCATTTTGACGGAACAGGTGCCTTAGATCCATCAGGCGTTTCACCAGGCCTTCTCGAAGATGCCGATCCAGCGGGGGCTGTCCTCGGTGAAGGCTTCGCCAGAGTAGGTGCCCAGGACGCGGCGGAGACGGAGCCCTGCCCGGACGGCCATCTCCTGAAGCTCCAAGGGCGGGTAGAGGCGCACGCTTTCCATGACGTCACGTTGCTCACCCGTATCCCGATGTGTGAGCACCATGCGCTTCACCAGGCGATCGCCCTCGATGGACCGGCGGCTCTGGGCCCTCACTTCGCCCGACTCCACTGTATCTTCGGGAATCAGCGTACGGGCCACCAGATCGGCATTGAGGTAGTCCATCAGCAGAATGCCCTGGGGCTTGAGCAGACTTCCCAGGCTCAGCATCAAGGCCCGATTCTCGTCATCCGAGAAGTACCCGAAGGGTGTGAACCAAAGGCAGATGCCATGGAGGGTCCCGGCCTTCATGGGCAGCCGGCGCATGTCGCCGCGGATGAGCCAGGGGCGCAGGCTGGAGGGGGCCATGCGCAGCAGGGTTTTTGAAAGGTCCATGCCGAAGGCCAGGGGATTGGCCCGCCGCAGGATCTCCAGATGCCGTCCCACCCCGCAGGCGAGGTCGAGCACGGGGCCCGCGGTCAATTCCGGAGCCACCCGCAGGGCGCGTTCCATGGCCACGCGGGCCTCCTCTTCATCCCGGTGGGAGTAGAGCAGGGCATAATCCTCGTCAAACCATGTTTCGAACCACTCGGCCAAGGCTGTGCCTTTTCAAAACCCCAGGGTACCCCCAGGTGGAGGCTGGCTCCATGAAGGAGTCGAATAGGCACCTCGGGTAGAATGGAGATTGCAAAGGAATCTCATGCAACGCCCCGAACGCCTTGAAGACCAGGTCCACTTCCTTCTTTCGACGCTGGTTCAGCGTGAGCTGCGGGACCCGGAACTGGGCTTCGTGACGCTCACGGCCGTCCGGTTGTCACCGGATCGCAGCGTGGCCAGGGTCTATTTCACGGTGCTGCCCGCCAACGGCGGCGACCAGGAAGCCCAGAACGGCTTCACCCGCAAGGCCCTGGGTCGCGCGGCGGGGTTCCTCCGCAGCCAGCTGGCCTCGCGCCTCAAGATGAAACGGGTGCCCGAGCTGCGCTTCTTCCCGGACGGTACCCTCGAGGACGGCAACCACCTGGAGACCCTACTGTCGGAGATCGAGAAGGAACGGGCGACGCGGCCAGCGGAACCGGAACCGGAACCGGAAGGCTGAATGGTGGAATCCGGCATCCACCTCGTCCACAAAACTGTGGGGCAGAGCAGCTTTGATGTGATCCGCGGGTTCAAGCGCCGGGCCTTCGAGGCGGGCCAGAAGAAACTCGCTCTGGGCCACGGGGGCACCCTGGACCCCTTCGCGGACGGCCTCCTGCTGGTGCTGGCGGGCCAGGCCACGCGCCTGATGGAATTGCTGCATCCTCTGCCTAAGACCTATCTGGCCGAAGTGGCCTGGGGCGTCGAAACGGATACCTGCGACCTGCACGGAAAACCGGTATCAGAGGCGGACGCATCCCAGCTCACGCCGGAATCCCTGGACGCGGCCCTGGCGCCCTTCCTGGGCTGGACCGACCAGATTCCTCCCGCCACCAGTGCCAAGAAAATCGATGGCGAAGCCGCCTACAAGAAGGCCCACCGGGGCGAGGACGTGGTGATGAAGCCCTGTCGCGTCTTCCTGCTGTCGGCCCGCTGGCTCGCCCACGACCTGCCGCGCTGCAGCACTCTGGAACTCACCTGCCGGGGCGGCTTCTACGTGCGCAGCCTGGCCCGGGACCTGGGCCGCACCCTGGGTTGCGGTGCCCATCTCACGGCCCTGCGCCGCATGGCCATCGGCCCCTGGGCGGATCCCGGCGAAGGGCAGGAAGGGCTGCTGACTGGCGCGGATCTGCTGCCCTGGTGCCCGTCCCGCCTGCTCACCGACGAAGAGGCCGATCATCTGAGCCATGGACGCGCCATTCCAGCCGGCGACACCCAGCCCGCGACCTGGGCCCTCCCCGAGGGCTTCCCCGATCCAGGCGCGCCCCTGCGGGCCATGCATGACGGCCGCCTCGTGGCCCTCCTCAAACCCGCCGAGGATGGGTTGCGCACCTTCGCGAACCTGCGGGGTGGGCTGTAGAGAACGGAACCCCCACCACAAAGAGGGCGTGTCCCCCTTTGTGGTGGGGTGCAGCTTCTGGCCAGCGGGGAAGGATGGATCCCTTATGAATCGGCCATGAGGGGGAAGAACTCCCGGTCCGCCTTGAGCATGTGGAGCACAACCACGTCATAGGCCAGGTACTGGAAGAGGCCGCCGATGGAGAGGGTTCCCGCATGGAAGGCCCGTTCCAAATCAAGGGCCTTGTCCACCAGGTCGGCATGCTTTTTCGCGTGTTCCGCGAAGCCGGTGAAGCCCAGCCCCGAGAGGATCTCCTCCTCGTCGTGGAAGTGCTGAACGACGGCCTCGAGGAGGGCCTTCACCATCCCGGAGATCTCGTCGGCGGGGCGGTCCGAAAGAAGGGCGTCGAGGAGTTCGTTGGCCAGGCGGAACAGGTGCTCATGCTGGCCGTCAATGAGGGGATGGCCGCAGCAGTAGGTCTCGCTCCAGATCAGCTTCAGGAAGGTGCCTTCAAGGTGCTCTGTGGTCCCGATGGCCTCGCTCCGGGTGAGGTCGGCCTCGACCCGGTTCCGCCCCTGGTCCTTGGCGCGGTACATGGCCCGGTCGGCGCGATCCAGCCACGCATCCCGGGGCTCTGAAGGAATGTATTCGGCGAGGCCCAGGCTGGCAGTGATCGGGCCGATCCCCTCGAATTCGTGGGTGGCAATGCTTTCGCGGATGCGCTCCGCGAGCACGGTGGCGCTGGAGATGCCGGTGTTCGGCATGAGGATGATGAATTCTTCGCCGCCCCAGCGCGTCAGGGAATCCGATAGCCGGATGGCGGAGCGGATGCGGTTGGCGACCTCCCGGATGACCTGGTCCCCCACGGGATGGCCGAAGCTGTCGTTGACCCGCTTGAAGTGGTCGATGTCGAGCAGGATGAGGGTCATGGGATGCCCGTACCGGCTCGAGCGATGGACCTCTCCCTCCACGGACTGATCGAAATGCCGCCGGTTCCAGGCGCTGGTCAGCAGGTCGGTGCTGGCCAACTGCTCCAGGAGTCTGAAGAGGTTCTCTTCGAAGAGAATGTGGCTCTCGACGTGGTCCTTCAGAAAGACCATGATCCTTTCGACCTCGCTTCGATCCTCGCCCATCTTCATGGCAGCGTCGAGGCGATTGACTGTGTCCACCAGAGTCCTGTGTTGCTCATCAATCTTCGGGTGCCCGGTAGGTTGCCGCGAGCCCCAATCCATCGATGCCATGCATCCTCCACCGGTACTTGACACCGGTATCGGAAGGATGGCCCGCCTTCTCGATTTCTGTGCAGGTCAATCCTGGGCCGGCACCCGCGCCGCCAGGTCATCGAGGACGTCCAGCATCTGCAGGCACTCTTCGCAACTGGTGCTGGGGGTGCCGCAGGGGAAGCCGTCGGCCTGCATGCCCAGGCAGCGGGGCTGCTGGATGAAGCGCATCAGCTCGGCCAAAAGACCTAAGACCTTCGTACGCAAAGGACTGTCCGGGATCTCCCGGAGGGCCATGACGATCTTCCATTCCTCGGCACTGAGGGTGGTCTGGATGGCGGTATCCGTCATGGCTGCCTCCGTGGTGACTCAGTTGCCGAGCGCTTCCACCGATTTGATGCCCCAGGCGAAGGCTTCTTCGTTGAGGGGGATGAGGGCGCACTTGTCCTTCAGGGCCACGCGGATGGCTGTGAGCATGGTCTCTTTCGGGAAGATGCCGGTGGCCGCCTGCAGGGCGCCCAGGGCCACGATGTTCTTGACCACAGCCTTGCCGAGGTCGGTGGCGATGCCCGTGAAGGGCACGGGGAAGACCTTGATGCTGGGATCCAGCTCGGGGGCCTCGGAGACCACCGAACAGTCATAGATGACATAGCCGCCCTTGCGGACCGTGGGGCCGAACTTGGCTAGGCTGGGCGCGTTGAAGGCGATGAGCACCTGTGGATCCGGAGAGCCGGGGTTGAGCACCTCCTCCTTGGCCACGTGCACATCGGCGTAGGAGGTGCCGCCGCGGCTCTCGGGGCCGTAGCTGGGGATGTGCGTGGCGTCGAAGCCTTCGTTGATGGCGGACCGGGCGATGAGCATGGCCGCGGTCTGGGCGCCGTCGCCGCCGGAACCGGCCAGCTTGAGCGAGATGTCGTGCGCCGCGAGATGGGTGGGGAAACCCTGGCAGTGGCGGACGGGATGGTCAGAGGTGGCGCCGGCCAGGCTGAGGATCTTCTCGCCTTTGAAGCAGGGCGGGTTCCGCTTGAACCAGGGATCGACGGTGATGTCCTTCTTCACCCCGAGGGGGTACACGGGCTCCATGCACTCCTTGACCCACTTCTCCGTCTCCTCGGGCGTCATCTTCAGGTGGGTGGGACATTCGGCCAGCACTTCGATGAAGGAGTACCCACGGCCCTCCACCTGGAGCTGAACGGCCTTCTGGATGGCCTTCTTGGCCTTGATGCGCTGCTTGGCGTCGTAGAGGGCCACGCGCTCGACATATATGGGACCGTCGAGGCCAGCGATGATCTCGGCCATCTTCATGGGCTGGCCCATGTACTGGTTGCGGCCTGAGGGGCTGGTGGAGCTGGTCTGGCCCATCAGCGTGGTCGGGGCCATCTGCCCGCCGGTCATGCCGTA
>PMJK01000142.1 GCA_003158505.1 Holophagaceae bacterium
GCCGCCGCGCTCACCCTGCGCCGCCGAGCCCACGGGAACCGCACCGCTGACTCCCATCAACGAGAGCAGGGTCGGCTTGGCGACGCCAGTGGCGCGCTCAGCCTTCACTGAGGCCCGGCGAATGGCCCGGGCTACCAGGGCCGGATCGCAGCCCCCCACGCAGGCGAAGGTGGCGATGAGGGCGTCGACCTCGGGATGCTGGAGGGCTTCCAGGCAGGCCTTTTCGTAATGCTCGGCCGTGGCCAGGGCGTGAAGATCCACCACGCCTGGACCGGAAATGCACATGCCCCGTGATTCGCAGGCGTCGGCGCAGATCGTCGCGACCCCGCCGGAGTTGCTGATCACGGCCACGCGGTTGCCCCGGGGAAGGGGTTGGTGGGCGAGCAGCTGGGCGATGTCGAACAACTCTTCCAGGGTATCGGCCCGGATGACGCCGGCCTGATGGAACAGGGCCTCCACCTCGGCATCGTCCCGGGGGCTGGCCCCGATGTGGGTCCGGGCCATGCGTCGCCCAGCCTGGCTCCGCGCGCTCTTCACGCACAGGACCGGCTTTTGCCTGGAGACCCGGCGGGCCAGCCGGGCGAAGCGGCGGGGGTTCCCGAAGGTCTCGAGGTAGAGGAGGGCCACATCGGTATCCGGATCCTCCTCCCAGTACTGGAGCAGATCATTGCCCGAGACGTCCGCCCGGTTCCCCGCCGAAAGGAAGGTGGAGAAGCCGAGTCCGCGCTCGGCCGCGTACTGGAGGATGACCACACCGAGTGCAGCGGAATGGCTGAAGAACCCCACGCGTCCCCGAGGCGGCATGGCCGTCGCCAAGCTGGCGTTCAACTGCACGGCTTCGTTCGTGTTCAGAAGCCCCAGGCAGTTGGGACCCACCAGTCTGGCGCCGCGGCTGCGCACCAATCCCACCAGCTCTTCCTGGCGCCGGGCGCCCTCTGGTCCTGCCTCGGCGAATCCGGCGGCGATGGCCAGCAGTCCCCGCGCCCCCTTGTCGAGGGCCTCCTTGGCTAACGGGATCACCTTGGCAGCGGGGACCGCCAGGACCACCAGATCCGGTGCCTCCGGCAGGGAGGCCAAGGATGGATAGGCACGCACCCCCTCGACGGCCCGGGCCTTGAGGTTGACCGGGTAGACCACACCCTTGAAATGGCCCTGGAGGATGTGGCGGAAGATGGCATTGCCCAGGGAGGAAGGATTCTGGGAAGCACCCACCACGGCCACCGTCCCGGGCTTCAGGAGGGGAATCAAGGAATTGGTCGCGGCCACCCGCTCCCTGATTTCTGCCCGCTCGCGCTGGCTCTGGGCGGCGCTCAGGGGGAACTGCACATGGATGACTCCCCCTTCCAGGGCTCGCCGGGTTTCGAACCCAGAATCCCGGAAGACGTTGGTCATCTTCGAGTTTTCATAGAGGACGTCAGCCTCGAACCCCACATAACCGGAACCTGCCGCCAGCCCAGCCAGGCGTTCCAGGATCAGACTGCTGATGCCCCGGCCCTGGTGGTCATCCGCAACCATGAAGCTGACTTCCGCGATGCCTGCTCCCTTGCCCACATAATTCCCCAACCCCACCACCCGCTGGCCGGCCTCCATCCCCTCTATGGCCAACAGGCAGGCGCGTTGGTGGGGATTCTCGTCACATAGCTCTTCCACGAACTTCCGGGAAACGCTGGACACACCACCCATGAATCGCTTCGACAGGGATTCCTGGGAGAGACGGTGCATGAAGGCCTCCACCCGGTCCACATCCTCGGGAGTGGCGATGCGAAGCAGGATCCCCTGCCCATCCTTCAACAGGGTGAACTCCCGGAAATGTGCGCCATCAGGAATGATGCTGAACACGAGGCAACTCTTGGATCTGATGCAGTGCGACCACCCTACCACGACCCTTCTTCGTCCTGGACTGTCGGTCGACGCCAGATTAAATTGGCTAAACAACTCGACCAGCCAGGGGGCCATATGAACGGACGCGAGGCTTTTCTCGTCGCCAGGGATTTCCTGGTCCAGCACCGGAACGACCGTGCTGGCGCCATCAGGGAGTTCCGGTGGCCTGTTCTGGAGACTTTCAACTGGGCAATCGACTATTTCGATGTCTACGCGGCCGGAAACGAGAGCCCCGCCCTATGGATCGTGGAAGAGAACGGGAGCGAGACCAAGGTCAGCTTTAGGGAGCTCTCCCTGCGCAGCAACCAGCTCGCCAACTCACTGAGGGCCCTTGGCGTCCGGCGTGGCGAGGGCGTGCTCATCATGCTGGACAACGTGCTGCCCCTCTGGGAAATGATGCTGGCCTGCATCAAGTTGGGGGCTGTGCTTGTGCCATCCACGCTGCTGCTCTCCCAGGCGGACATTCAGGACCGCACCGATCGCGGGGGGATCAAGCACTTGGTGGTGGATGCGTCACAGACCTCCAAGTTTGATGGCCTGGATGCCAGCTTCACCCGCATCAGCGTGGGAGCGAAGGTGGCTGGTTGGCACGATGTGGCGGACCTTTACGGCGGGGCCCCAGCCTATGTGCCGGATGCGAGCACCCGCGCCACGGATCCCATGCTGCTCTACTTCACCTCGGGCACCACGGCGAAACCCAAGCTGGTGCTTCACACCCATCAGTCCTATCCCGTGGGCCACCTCAGCACCATGTACTGGGTGGGGCTGCGGGAAGGGGACGTCCACTACAACATCAGTTCTCCAGGTTGGGCGAAGCATGCGTGGAGCAGCTTTTTCGCGCCGTGGAATGCCGGGGCCTGCATCTTTGTCTACCGGTCCGCGCGCTTCAGCGCCTCGGCCACCCTTCAGGTCATCGCCGACAAGGGCGTGACCACGCTCTGCGCCCCGCCGACGGTCTGGCGTCTGTTCATCCAGGAAGACCTCGCCGCCTACAAGGTGAAGCTCCGGGAAGTGGTCGGCGCCGGTGAGCCCCTGAATCCCGAAGTCATCAGTCAGGTCCAGAAGGCCTGGGGCCTCACCATCCGCGACGGCTATGGCCAGACGGAAACCTCGGCTCAGGTGGGCAATCCACCGGGAGAACCGGTGAAGGCTGGCTCAATGGGGCGCGCCCTGCCAGGCTACGACGTCGTGCTCCTGGATCTCGACGGGAATGAGGCCGTGGAGGGCGAGATCTCGCTGAGGCTCAAACCCCGGCCCCTGGGCCTGATGGCGGGCTACAAGGATGACCCGGCCAAGATGCAGAAGGCCGAAGCCGAGGGCTTCTACCGGACGGGTGACGTGGCCACCCGGGATGAGGATGGCTATCTGTTTTTTGTCGGTCGAGCCGATGATGTCTTCAAAAGTTCCGACTATCGGATCAGTCCCTTCGAACTGGAATCCTTCCTCATCGAACATGAATCCGTCGCCGAAGCTGCGGTGGTGCCCAGCCCGGATCCCCTGAGGCTGGCCGTTCCCAAGGCCTACATCATCCTGCGGGCAGGCTTCGCACCGAATCGGGAGACGGCCCTGGCCCTGTTCAGGTTCATCCGCGAACGGCTCTCGCCCTACAAGCGCATCCGGATCCTCGAATTCGGCGATCTGCCGAAGACCATTTCAGGCAAGATCCGGCGGGTGGAGCTGCGCAAGCGGGCCGCCGAGCAGACCCATTCCCCCACGGAGTTCCGGGAGGAGCAGTTCCCTGAACTGAAGTAGGCATGGACTGGCATCTNNTCCCATGAAGTACATCGACGATGATCGCGATATCCGGTTCAACCTCTTCGAGTGGCTCGACCTGGATGCGTTGCTGAATTCCCCTCAGTATCAGGAGGTCGACCGGGACCAGCTGGCCATGGTGCTCGATGAGTGCCTCAAGGTAGCCCGGGGAAGCGTTTCCGCCTGCAACGAGGCGGGGGACCGGATTGGTGCACGTTTCGAGAACGGGAAGGTGCAGTTGCCCGAGGGCTTCGCCGAAGCTTACCGGGATCTCGCATCCGGGGGTTGGATCAGTCCGACCGCGGATCCCGCCTTCGGCGGCATGGGGCTGCCCGAATCCGTGGGCACGGGGATCAGCGAATTCATCATGGGCGCCAACACGGCCCTGGGCCTTGAGGTTCTGTTGACGCGGGGAGCCGCCCATCTGATCGAGACCTTCGGCAGCGACAGCCTCAAGAGCACCTTTTGCGAACGGATGTACACCGGCGAGTGGACAGGAACCATGTGTCTCACCGAGGCCGGCGCCGGCAGCGACCTGGGCGCGCTGACGACCAAGGCCGTGCGCCAGGACGACGGATCCTACCTCGTCAGCGGCGAGAAGATCTTCATCACCAGCGGTGACCACGAGCTGACTCCGAACGTCATCCATGCCGTGCTGGCGCGGACTCCGGGCGCCCCGGCCGGGCCCAAGGGCCTCAGCCTCTTCGTGGTGCCCAAGGTGCGCGTGAATCCGGATGGATCCCTGGGCGGATCCAACGACGTCACCTGTGCAGGCATCGAGCACAAGCTGGGCATCCACGGCTCGCCCACCTGCAGCCTCGTGTTCGGCGCCAACGGCGGCAGCCAGGGTTTCCTCCTGGGTCAGGAGGAGCAAGGTCTCGCCCACATGTTCCAGATGATGAACGCCGCGCGCTGGGAGGTCGGGGTCCAGGGCCTGAGCAACGCCTCGGCGGCCCATCAAGCCGCGCTGGCCTACGCCCGGGAGCGCCTGCAGGGCCGCGGCCCGAGTGCGGGCAAGGGGGCCGGGCAGTCCCTGATCATCGAACACCCGGATGTCCGCCGCTCGCTCCTGCTCCAGTCGGCCTATGTGCAGGCCATGCGGGCGCTCGTGTCCTATACGGCGTGGTGCATGGATATGGCCCATGTCACGCAAGGGGCCGAGCATGACCGCTGGCAGGGCCTGGTTGAGCTCTTCACGCCGATCAGCAAGGCCTGGTGCTCGGATTGGGGTTTCCGCGTGACCGAATGGGCGCTTCAGGTGTTCGGCGGCTATGGCTACACCATGGACTACCCGGCCGAGCAGTACCTCCGGGACTGCAAGATCGCGTCGATCTACGAGGGCACCAATGGCATCCAGGCCCTGGATCTCGTCGGACGGAAGTTCAGGATGCAGGGTGGCCGACCCGTGAAGGACCTGCTGAAACTGGCTGGCGACGCCGCCGCTTCATGGACAGGCGACCCCGTCCTTGGCGGTTCCGCTCGACAGCTCGCGGATGCCGTAAGGGCCCTGGACGCCGTGTTGACCAAGCTTCCTGGCCGCGAAAACGCGACCTTGCTGATGCTCCTCAACGCCGTCCCCATCCTCGACATGCTTGGTCACGTGGTGGGCGGCTATCTCCTCCTCCAGCAGGCCGGATTGTCGAAGCAGAAGGCCGTGGTACTCATGGGCGAACGCGGCGTGGATCCCAACGACCCACAGGCGGTCCGGGCCCTCCAAGCGAGCAGTCGCGACGCCGCGTTCTATCAGAACAAAGTCCAGGCCGCGATCCACTTCTCCCATCGGGGTCTTCCCCTGGTGGCGGCCCATGCCGTAGCCCTGCTCAGCGGAGAAACCGCGCCTATGGAGGCGGTGTTCTAGCGCAGGGATCTCCCCAAGCAGCCACTTACTGCTTTTTGTTGTGGAACCTCCGTCGCCTAATGCTTGGCGTTGGAGATACCCTGCTCTGTGAATCGGATCGCCTCATGAATGTGGTGGAGCGCGCGCTTCTGAAGGCCCTTGGCGAAACTGTTGTCCTCTTCCTCATGGCAGTCCTTGTCTGCCTTGTGCAGGAGTTCAAGGGCCCGGTGAAGACGGCCCGTGTAATCCATCTTCGCGTCCACGAGAGGATGGTCGTTGAGGTTCATTCCATCATCAATGCTGGCCTCCTTGATTTCGCGGATGGCCGTTTTCTCATCCCACTTCACCTGGGCCGCGCCGCCCGACGGTTTCTTCCCTGCTCCCAAAACCGGATAGAGCATAGGCCATGCCTTGGTTAAGTTACTAATTATAAACAAGGTAGATCATTCAAGCCCAATCTGTGGAGGGTGGAATCGATCAGGATGAAATAGCCTCCCACTCAATTCGAACAACTCAAGGCCCGTGAACCGGAGGACTCAAGGCCCCAGGCTCTCTCATCGAAGCCGCCCAGGTCGTCAGGTCGCGATTGACGCGCAACCTAGCATGGAATCAGTCCGACCAGGAATGAAGGAGGGTGCCATCATGTCGCGAACTGTGGCAGAAGAACTGGTCGAGACCCTGGCCCAGGCTGGAATTCAGCGAATTTATGGGCTTGTGGGTGACAGTCTCAACCCGGTCACCGATGCCCTTCATCGCAGCAGGATCGAGTGGGTGCATGTCCGCCATGAAGAAACGGCAGCATTCGCGGCTGGAGCCGAAGCCCAACTAACCGGCAAACTGGCGGTCTGCGCGGGGAGCTGCGGCCCGGGCAATCTGCACCTCATCAACGGGTTGTTCGACGCCCACCGCAGCATGGCTCCCGTCCTGGCCATCGCCTCCCATATACCCACCTCTGAAATCGGCATCGGCTACTTCCAGGAGACCCATCCTGAGCAGCTCTTCCGCGAATGCAGCCACTATTGCGAACTTGTTTCCAACCCCCGCCAGATGCGCCGAATCCTCCAGTCCGCCATTCAGCACGCCGTGAGCAAACGGGGCGTCTCCGTGATCGTGCTTCCCGGTGATATTGCGGCCCTTCCGGCCGTCTCAGACCTGCCCCCGCAAGAGATCGTGACTGGGCTCCCACTGGTGCGCCCCATCGACGCCGATTTGACGCGCCTCGCCGAACTCCTCAACCGGGCGCCGAAGGTGACGATCTTTGGAGGCAGCGGCTGTGCCGGCGCTCACGCCGAACTCCTGGCCCTCGCCGAGAGGCTGAAGGCGCCCATCGGCTACGCCTTCCGTGGCAAGGAGTGGATCGAGTACGAAAACCCCTATGCCGTCGGGATGAGCGGATTGCTCGGCTGGGGGGCCGCCTACCAGGCCATGCACGGGTGCGATGCGTTGCTGCTGCTCGGCACCGATTTCCCCTATGACAGTTTCATGCCGACGGGGCCCAAGATCGCGCAGGTGGATATTCGAGGGGAACGCTTGGGCCGCCGGTCCAAGCTCGACCTTGGATTATGCGGGGACGTCCGGGATACCCTCAGGGCCCTGCTTCCATTCATTGAGGCGAAGACCGACCGCGGGTTCCTCGATGCGAGCCTCGAGCAGCACCGGGCCGCCCACCTCAAGCTTCGTGCAGGCGTGGAGGCCGGTAGGACGAGGCGGCCGATCCACCCCGGGTACGTGGCGGCCACGCTCGATGAGCTGGCAGGCCCGGATGCCGTTTTCACCGCCGATACGGGAATGTGTTGCGTCTGGGCGGCCCGGTACCTCGCTGCTGCCAAAGGGCGGCGGCTGCTGGGATCCTTTGTGCACGGGTCCATGGCCAACGCATTGCCGCAGGCCATCGGAGCCCAAGCGGCCTGCCCTGGACGGCAGGTGATCGCACTGTCTGGCGACGGTGGGTTCGCCATGTTGATGGGGGATATCCTGACGCTCGGACAGCATGACCTGCCCGTCAAGATCGTCCTCTTCAACAACCACGCATTGGGCATGGTGCAACTGGAGATGGAGGTCGCGGGGATGTCTCCCTTTGGATGCAACCTGAAGAACCCCAACTTCGCCGCCCTGGCGGAGTCCGTCGGCATGTTCGGCGTACGCGTGGAAGACCCGGCAGAGCTTCGACCCGCGCTTGAGCAGGCCTTGGCTTCCCCGGGGCCTGCGCTAGTCGACGTGGTTACCGATCCGAATGTGTTGGCCATGCCACCACGGGCAACCATCCAACAGGCTGCGGGCTTTGCACTGGCCATGACCAAAATCGCCTTTACAGGTCGCTTGGATGATGCGCTTGATACGGTCGCGGCCAATTGGCGCGAATTGATCTAAAGGCCCAAATGATGAGGCCGGTCCTCGGGTCCATTGCCGAGCCCGGCCATGGCCCTCTGCCATGGGAACTGAGAGAAAGGACGCCATTTGGATCTTTCATATTGAAGGGGTTGGTCCTCCATCCTGATCTGAAAAGGTCTTTCCAATGATGGAGACAGAATTCTTTAAGGCAATTAAATAAGTTAAATGCAACAACGGAATACATATTGCTCCAGAAGACTTCCATGGGAGGCCCTACTCGGATCATCACGGGAGGTTCTTCCAAAGTCCGAGGTCAATAAAATGCATAAACATCCAAGGAAAACGGATATTCACGTTCCGAATGTGGGTGGGTTGCAAGTCGCTGCGGCACCGCTGGACCGGGAGCCGGAAGTGGAAATCCCCGTGTCTGCATTGAATCCTGGCCATCAGACGGAGCGACCTGTCACCAAGGCCAAGTCGAATAAACCTTAGCCTCAGATGGAGTGGGCTGCTGCACCGGCAAGGGCCGGTCCTAGTGGACCCAAGTCATGAACAATCAAAGGAGAGCGGCGATGAAATCCGGCACGAAGGACAAAGTGGAAGGCAAGTTCCACGAGGCCAAGGGCAAGCTCAAGGAAGTTGCCGGGCAAATCAGTGGTAACCCCGATCTGGAAGCGAAGGGTACCGATGAAAAAGTGGCCGGTAAGATTCAGGGGAAGGTCGGCCAGATCAAGACCGTGCTTGGGAAATAGCCCAGACAACAGACCCCTTCGATGCCTCGCTGGAGTGAGTTCGCCAGTGGGGTGTCGTTTGAATTTAATCGAATGGTGATGGAGTCTAAGCCATGCTTGCAACCAGAAAGAGCATCCATATCAAGAAATCCCATGAAGGGCTGTTGCACAAGGAATTGAATGTCCCTCTGGGCCAGCCCATCCCTGCCGCCAAGATGGAAACAGCCCTCCATTCCAGCGACCCGGCCGAGCGAAAACGTGCGCAATTCGCGGAGAATGCCAGCCATTTCCATCATCCCAAAAAGGCCAAATAGATCCCATGGATTTCTTCGACAAAGGCCTCTCCTGATTATCGGGCTGGTTCCGC
>PMJK01000109.1 GCA_003158505.1 Holophagaceae bacterium
ACTTCCTTCATCTTCTGGCAGAGGGCGAGACCCAGGGCCTGGCTCTTGCTGCGGTGCACCAGGAGGGAGAGGGCATCCACCGCTTCGGCGTTCACCAGGATGTCCATCTTCACCAGGTCCGATTCCATGTAGTGCTTCATGTGGTAGTCGAAGCTGGCGTAACCCTTCGAAAGCGACTTCAGCTTGTCGTAGAAGTCCAGCACCACTTCGTTCAAGGGCAGCTCGTAGATGAGCATCACGCGATCCTGGCTCACGTATTCGAGCTTTTGCTGGATCCCGCGGCGCTCCTCGCAAAGCTTGATCAGGCCGCCCACGAAATCGGTGCGGGTCAGGATGGTCGCCTCGATGATGGGCTCCTCGATCTTCGCAATCTTCTGAAGGGGCGGCAGCTTCGAAGGATTGTCCACAGGGACTTCGGATCCGTCGGTCAGGTGGACGTGGTACCGCACGCTGGGGGCCGTGGTGATGAGGTCCAGGTCGAACTCGCGCTCCAGCCGCTCCTGCACNNAGGCCGAGGAAGCCGCAGCGGAAACCAAACCCAAGGGCCGTGGAGGTTTCGGGCTCGTAGGTGAAGCTGCTGTCGTTGAGTCGGAGTTTGTCCATGGCGTTGCGGAGGTTTTCGTAATCGTCGCTGGACGTGGGGAAGATCCCCGCGAAGACCACCGGCTGGATCTCCTTGAAGCCCTTCAGCATCTCGGTGGCGGGTTTGGTCGTGAGGGTCACCGCGTGCGTCACCGTGTCGCCGACCTTCACATCCACCAGCTGCCGGATGTTGGCCACCAGGTAGCCCACCTCGCCCACGGACAAGGACTCCTGCTTGTCCATCTTCGGATCGAAGATGCCGATCTCATCCACGCGGTGTTCGCTACCCGTGGACATGAAGCGGATCTGGTCGCCAGCTCTCACGGTGCCGTTCATCACGCGGATCAGGTTCACCACCCCGCGGTAGGCATCGTAGTAGCAATCGAAGACCAGCGCCTGGAGCGGGGCCGCAGGATCTCCCTGGGGCGGCGGGATGCACTTCACGATCTGTTCGAGCACTTGGTCGCAGTTCTCGCCGGTCTTGGCACTCACATTGACCGCATGGGCCGTGTCCACCAGGCCGATGACCGTGTCGATCTGCTCGAGCACCCGCACCGGATCCGAACTCGGCAGGTCGGTCTTGTTGAGGACCGGGAAGACCTCTAGCCCGTTCTCCAGGGCCAGGTAGGTGTTGGCCAGGGTCTGCGCCTCGACGCCCTGGGTGGAGTCCACCACGAGGATGGCGCCCTCGCAGGCCGCAAGGCTGCGACTGACTTCATAGGTGAAGTCCACGTGGCCGGGTGTATCGATGAGGTTCAGGGTGTAGGTCTTCCCGTCCAAGGCCTGGTATTTCAGTGTCACCGCATGGGCCTTGATGGTGATCCCTCGCTCGCGTTCGAGGTCCATGTCGTCCAGGATCTGCGCCTGCATGTCCCGTCCTGCCACGGTTTTAGTCAGCTCCAGCAGGCGATCTGCCAGGGTGGACTTGCCGTGGTCGATATGCGCGACGATGGAAAAATTGCGGATCAGGGCGGGATCAGACACGGAGGAACCTCGAACCCGCCATTGTATCGTTGGTTAGGTTCAAAGTCTGCGCGGTATTACAAGACCAAGGTTCATCCGAAGGTTGATCATGGACGAGAGGCGCTTTACTCTCAAGTCACGAATGCAAGGAGCCCGCTTGTCCCAATTCATGTCCCCCATGACCATCCTGATGGTGGAGGACAATGCCCTTCAGCGGCGTCATCTCGAGGCGCAACTGGAGCCGCTGGGCCACCGGCTCATCGCGGCCTCGAATGGACAGGAAGCCTTGGCTCTCATGAGGCACTCGGTTCCCGACCTAGTCATCATGGACGCCGTCATGCCGTCCATGGACGGGTTCCAGGCCTGCGAGTTGATTAAAGCCAATCCGACCACCGCGAGTGTTCCAGTCATCGTACTCACGGCCCTGAGCCGAGATGCCAAGGACCGCAGCTACGCGGCAGGGGCTGACGATTTCCTTCGCAAGCCCGCCAATACACTCCTTCTACATGTGCGGGTGCAAACCCACCTGAAGATCCATGCCCTCGAGCTGAAGGTCGGCACTCCTGCCCCGGCTCGTCCCAAAGTGCTGGTCGTCTCCGCCAGTTCCCTGGTCCGGTCCCAGGTCCAGAACCATTACGGCAAGAGCCAGGCAACCTTCCTCGAGGCCCAGGGCGAGGACCAGGCTCGGGTCCAGATCATGGCCCACCGGCCCGATGTGCTGGTGCTGGATACCGAACTGCTGCAAGGCAGCGCCCAGAACCTGGCGGTGGCCATTCATCAGTCCGAGGAACTGCGGGACCTGCCCATCCTGCTGCTCTACAACCCCGGAGAGTTGGAAACCTGGTCCCGGCTGCAGCAGCCCGTGGCCGATGCCCTGGAAAAACCCCTGGTCGCCCAGGAGACCCGCCGTCGCGTGGCCCTGCTCAGCCACCTGGCCCAACTGCAGAAGCTCGTTCAGGCATGATCCGCGCGTTCACCCTAGGGCTGCTGGCGATCACCCTTGCCGCAGCCCCGATGGAAGGGCGTGTTTCCGATGGNNCCGAGGGACGATTTCGGCTCAACCTGGAAGCCGGTGACACCGTCCTTGCCCTCGAGAAGGATGGCTGGCGTCGGGACCTCGTGCCCGCAGCTGAGTGGTCGCAGGAGATCGTGCTGCATCCCGACCCCGGCTTCCGGAGGGAATCCGTCTTCCTGGTGCGCCTCGACTTCACCGATGAACCGTCCCAGGTGACGGATGGCACCCTGCGGGAGCTGCTCTTCTCCCGGCGTCCTGGCGTGGCCAGCGCCGCCAACTACCTGTACGAAGTGAGCAAAGGGGGCCTCTCGCTGGCGGAAGGCCGCCTGCTGAAACTGCGCAGCGCCGACCACCCGAAGCCCAGGCGCGACGGGCAGGTGACGGCCATGGCCGCCTGGGTGCTGGAACGGCTCCGCGGCGAACCCCTCGGCGATTGCGACCGCGTGGACAACCGCACCGGGGCTTCGAAGCCGGATGGGAAGCCTGACCACCTCTGGATCATCACACCCGGTCATCCGCAGTCCGTCACCGCCAACGAAGCCGACCTCAAGGCCGTGAGCCTGCTCATGCCCCTGCCCTGGACCCCGAACCAGCGCTGGCCGCTGCTCTTCCTGACCGAAGAAGTCCCCCTGGGGAACATCGTCCACGAAGCCTTTCATGCCATGGGCGAACACCGGGTGGATGATCTCTACCTGGAAGACGGCTCGGCGCTCACGGCGGGCATCTGGGATCTCATGGACGGGGGTCAGTACCGTGGCTGGGACCGCTCTCACCCGGACCAGGGCCCATGGGTGGAGGATATGGGCTACAGTCCATCCCACCCCATGGCCTGGGTGCGCTCGGAGCTCTGGTACCGCGGCCATTTCCGGAACACCATCTCCCGCTGTTCCGTGAAGGGCCGGGCCTGGGAGGGCTGGATCGCCCCGGCCTCCCGGGCGCCGGGCGCCGACCCCCAATGGGTCACCCTGCCGGATCCCCGGAAGCGGGGCCGCTTCTTCAGCCTGGAGGTGCGTCGCCCCTGGGGTTTCGAGCGGGGCCGCATCGGCGGCCGGTTCGGGCCGGGGTATGAAGGTTTGCTGGTGGCGCTCATCGACCCCAGGCTGCTGACGCACGGGAACCCCAAGGGCCCAGTACGGGTGGTGGACGCCCATCCCGGCACGACCGAACCCCCCAAGCCGCGGCTTCCGCTCCACCTGTGGGAACTCGACGACGCAGCCTTCAACCTGGGGCCGGGTGAGAATCCCAAGGGTCGAAGCGGGCCCCTTTCTTGGGAAGTGCTGGAAACGGACTCCAGCGGTCGCATGAGGGTGCGCATCAGGCTGGGTCGCCGATGATCGGACGCCAGTTCAAGGCCCTGTGAAAAAGCCCTGCTCGCGCATGGTTACCAAGTAAGATGAGGCATGAATCCTGGCCGCTGCCTCCCTACCCTCCTCGCCACCGCCAGCCTCTTCGCGCAGGCCCCGCCTGAGGCCCTTCGCCAGGCCTCCGAGCGCATGAAGGCCGAAGCCTTCCGCACCCAGGGCGCCTACTCGGACCTCGCCTGGCTCTGTGATCGAATTGGACACCGGCTGGCGGGTTCTCCCCAGTTGGACCAGGCCATCGCCTGGGCCCAGGGCCGGATGAAGGCCGCTGGCCTCACGAACGTTCATGCTGAGCCGGTGATGGTGCCCCGCTGGGTGCGAGGGCGGGAATCTGCTGAGTTGCTCCTGCCGACCCCTCACCGGATCAACCTCCTGGGTCTCGGCGGCAGCGTAGGCACACCGGAAGGCGGGCTCACGGCCGATGTCGTGGTGGTGGGTTCCTTCGACGAACTGGACATGCTGGGCGATGCGGCGAAGGGGAAAATAGTCCTCTTCGACGTGCCCTACCAGGGCTATGGCCGCACGGTGGTCTACCGGCATGACGGCGCCTCGAAGGCTGCGAAATACGGCGCTGTGGCGGCCCTGATGCGCTCCGTGGGCCCCGTCAGCCTGGACACACCGCACACCGGCGTCATGGACTATGTTCCCGTCCTTCCGAAGATCCCCACCGCGGCTGTCACCATCGAGGCCTCCACCCTGATGCGGCGCATGCAGCAGCGCGGCGAGCGGATCCGGATGAAGCTGGAGATGGGCGCAGAGACCCTACCCGATGCGCCTTCCGCCAATGTGGTGGGCGAGATCCGCGGTACTGAAAAGCCCCTGGAGGTCATCATCCTCAGCGGCCACCTGGACAGCTGGGATGTGGGCCAGGGCGCCCAGGACGACGGCGCCGGCACGGTCATCTGCATGGAGGCCGCACGGCTCATCCAGAGCCTTGGGCTCAAGCCCCGGCGCACCCTCCGGGTCGTCCTGTGGACCAACGAAGAAAACGGCCTGCGGGGCGGGTTGGCTTACCGGGATGCCCACCGCGCCGAGTTCAGGGACATCGTTGCCGCCCTGGAAACCGATTCCGGCAGCGAGCGGGTGAAGAGCTTCGATCTGGATCTGGGCAAGGCCAGCGCCGAAGCCAAGGCCTCCGCGCTGGCTTCCCTGAAGACGATCCTGGGGACCGCTATGGAACCCTTTGCCGTCACCTTCCGTCTGGGTGGTTCCGGTGCCGATGTGGGCCCCATGGTGCGCGCGGGCGTTCCGGGCATCGGCATGGAGCACGCCGCCACCCACTACTTCGACATCCACCACTCCCAGGCCGACACATTCGACAAGGTGGATAAGGACGATCTTGCGTTCAATGCCGCTGTGCTGGCCACTTTCGCCTACGCCCTGGCCCAGTCCGACCTGAGATTCCAGTAGGCAACGCTGTGGCTCAAGGCTTTTGGGGGATTGTCTCAGGGCCCGGCGGTCCGGAATCGCGGCTCCGCTCATGACCGGGCGGCCAGACCGGCGTCGGGATGACCCCGTCATGGAAGGTCACCTTGCCGTAGAGGATGCAGCCCTTCATGCCGGGGCGGCAGTAGGCGCCGTCCACGCGATCGCAGATCCCGTTCAGGTCGAACCTGCAGCTCCAGCCACTCACGCGCTCTCCATTCCGGGGACCGGGTCAGGAATCAGTTCATTTCTTCCGGCAGGGCCAGCACCGCGCCCTGGTTGGCACTGGTGACGAGCCTCGAATAGCGCCCCAGCCAGCCCGTGCTGATCTTGGGCTTGGGCTTCACCCAGGCGGCCCTGCGGCGCTCCAGTTCCGCCTGATCCACCAGCAGGTTGAGACTCCGGGCTGGAATGTCCACACGGATGCGGTCCCCGTTCTTCACCAGCGCGATGGGGCCACCCTCGGCGGCTTCGGGGCTCACGTGCCCGATGCACAGGCCCGCCGTGCCGCCGCTGAAGCGGCCATCAGTGATGAGGGCCACCTGTTTGCCGAGCCCCTGCCCCTTGATCATCGAGGTGGGGGAGAGCATCTCCGGCATGCCGGGACCGCCCTTGGGCCCTTCGTAGCGGATGACCACCACCTGACCGGCCTTCACCTTCCGCAGGGCCAGGGCGGCCAGGCACTCATCCTGACTTTCGAACACCAGCGCATCGCCCTCGAAGATGAAGCAGTTGGGATCCACGCCGGCGCTCTTCACGATGCTGCCCTTGGGGGCCAGGTTGCCGAAGAGTACCGCCAGGCCACCATCGGCGGTATAGGGGGCCTCGATGGTGCGGATGACCTTGGGATCCTTGATCTTTGCATGCGCGATGGTCTCGCCCAGGGTCTGACCGGTCACCGTCAGGCAGTCCAGGTTCACAAGCCCCGGCTTGCGGGAGATTTCCTTCAGGATGGCCGATATCCCGCCCGCCCGGTCGACGTCCTGCAGATGCACATCGGGCACCGAGGGCGACACCTTGCAGATGCACGGCGTAACCGCGGAGATCTCGTTGAGGCGCTCCAAGGGGTAGTCCACGCCCGCCTCGTGGGCGATGGCGAACCCGTGCAGCACAGTGTTGGTGGAGCCTCCCATGGCCATGTCCAGGGCATAGGCATTGTCGAGGGAGGCCTTGGTCACGAGGTCGCGGGGCTTGATGTCGCGCTCCAGCAGCTCGAAGATCTGCCGCGCCGCATCCTTGGCCAGTTCGAGCCGGCGGGGGTCCACGGCGGGGATGGTGCCGTTGCCCGGCAGGGCCAGGCCGATGGCCTCCAGCAGGCAGTTCATGGAATTGGCCGTGAACATGCCCGAGCAGGAGCCGCAGGTGGGGCAGGCGCTGGCTTCAATGACAGCCAGCTGGGCCTCGGTCATCTCGCCGCTCTGCACCTTGCCCACGCCCTCGAAAACCGTGATGAGATCACTGCGACTGCCGTCTGGCTGCGTGCCAGCCAGCATGGGACCGCCTGTGATGAAGATCGTCGGCACGTTCACCCGCACGGCGCCCATGATCATGCCTGGCGTGATCTTGTCGCAGTTGGAGATGCAGATGAGGGCGTCGAAGCAGTGGGCCATGGCCATAGTCTCGACGCAATCGGCGATGAGCTCCCGACTGGGCAGCGAGTAGCGCATGCCCAGGTGGCCCATGGCGATGCCNNATGGTGTTGAACTCGAAGGGCACGCCCCCTGCCTCGCGCACGGCCGCTTTGACCACCACTGCGAAATCATGCAGGTGGGTATGACCTGGAACGATATCCGTGTAGGAATTCACGATGCCGATGAACGGCTTGGGAAAGTCCTCGTCCTTCAGGCCCGTAGCCCGCAGCAGGCTCCGGTGCCCGGCGCGTTCGATGCCTTTCTTGATGGTGTCCGATCGCATGGCCACTCCTTCCCATGATTCTACTTGACCCTGGCCGAGTCGTCGGATGGGGAGTGCGCCCGGCCGCGATCCAGCGGAAGGGACGCTCGGCAAGCCGGGGGACCCGTCAGTCTCCAGGCGGAGCCTACCGCTCCGCGACCCGCTGGAACCGGAAGGAGACGCAGCGCTGGAGGGCACGGCCTTCGGGCGTGCTGCCATCGCCTTCGGTCTGGCTCTCGCCCAGGGCCTCAGAGGCCAGTTGCCCGGGCCGTACGCCGACGCCTGCCAGGAAGCGCTGGGCGGCCATGGCCCGCTGGGCGCTCAGATCGAGGGCATCGCCACCACCCCGGCTCCGTTCGCCGGGCGCCGCATGGCCTTCACAGACGAGGGTGAACCCTTTGTAGCGCAGGGCCAGTTCCGACAGGCGCGTTAGGATGACATCGCTGCCGGGCGTCAGGATGGCGCTGCCTTCCTCGAAGATCAGCGCGCCCCGGAAGCTCACGAAGCGCAGGCGGGTGCCCACGTCCCTCCCGTCACTGGCCTGGGCGGTGCTGAGCAGTTTCTCCAGATCCTCGGCCTTGGCGGGATCCAGGCCCTGGGAGCCCGGCAGGATGCCATCCCCGGCGGACACCTGGGCCTGCACGCCGAGGGCCTTCTGGATGGAAATGAGGGCCTGTTGCAGTTTGGATTGATCGGCCACAGAAAAGGAGTAGAGCAGCGCGAAGAAAGCCATGAGTTGGACCATCAGGTCCGCGAAGGTCACGAGCCAGAGGGATTCCAGATCCGCCTTGCGGCGGGCGAACCTCATGGGCGCGAAATTACCCACGGG
>PMJK01000101.1:0-14434 GCA_003158505.1 Holophagaceae bacterium
GAAGAGCTGGGTGAGCAGCTTGACATAGGGCGTCTCGCCGCAGCCGGAGCAGGCACCGCTGTATTCGAACAGGGGCTCCAGGAACTGGGTGCCCTTCACGTCCATCTTCACCGTGGTGCGGTCCACTTCGGGGAGATCCAGGAAGAAGCTGTAGTTGGCGGCTTCGGCCTCGCGGAGCGGAACCTGGGGCACCATGTCGATGGCCTTGTGCTTGGGATTGCTCTTGTCCTTCACGGGACAGACCTCGACGCAGAGGGTGCAGCCGGTGCAGTCTTCGGGAGCCACCTGGATGGTGTACTTCTGGCCCTTGTACTCGGGGCCCTTGTAGTCCACGGACTTGAAGGTCCCGGGGGCGCCGGCCAGCGCAGAGGGCACGTAGACCTTGGCGCGGATGGCAGCGTGAGGGCAGACCAGCGCGCACTTGTTGCACTGGATGCAGATGGAACTGTCCCACTCGGGGATCTCCAGCGCGATGTTGCGCTTCTCCCACTTGGTGGTGCCCAGGGGCCAGGTGCCGTCGATGGGGAAGGCGCTGACGGGCAGCAGGTCGCCCTTGCCTTCCATCATCACGGCCGTGACGCGCTGGACGAAGTCGGGGGCTTCGGGGGCCACCATGGGGGGGCGTACCCGGTTGGAGGTGGCGGTGGCGGGCACCTTCACTTCGTGGAGGTTGGCCAGGGTCTCATCCACCGCATGGTAGTTCTGCTCGACGACGGCATCGCCCTTCTTGCCGTAGGTCTTCTGGATGGCCTTCTTGATCTGGGTGATGGCCTCCTCACGGGGCAGGACGCCACTGATAGCAAAGAAGCAGGTCTGCATGATGGTGTTGATGCGGACGCCCATGCCCGTATTCTTGGCGACTTCGTAGGCATCGATCACGTAGAACTTGAGCTGCTTCTCAACGATGGCCTCCTGCACTTCCTTCGGCAGGGTGTCCCACACGCTCTCGGCGCTGTGGGGAGTATTCAGGAGGAAGGTGGCGCCCTTCACGGCCGTCTCGAGCATCTCGTACTTCTCGAGGAAGCTGGTCTGATGGCAGGCGATGAAATTCGCCTTGGTCACCAGGTAGGCGCTCTTGATGGGGCGGGGGCCGAAGCGGAGGTGGCTGATGGTGATGGCACCGGACTTCTTGGAATCGTAGACGAAGTAGCCCTGTCCGTAGTTGGGGGTCTCTTCCGCGATGATCTTGATGGAGTTCTTGTTCGCGCCCACAGTGCCGTCAGCGCCCAGGCCGTAGAAGAGGGCGCGGGTCACGTCGCTCGGCTCCACGTCGAAGCTGGCGTCATAGGTCAGCGAGCTGTGGCTGACGTCGTCCATGATGCCGACGGTGAAGTGGTTCTTCGGCTTGTCCTTGGCCAGGTTGTCGAAGACGCCCTTGACCATGGCGGGGGTGAATTCCTTGGAGGACAGGCCGTAGCGGCCGCCCACCACCATGGGATCGAGCTTGGTGTGGCCTTCCTCGCGGCCTTCCCGCAGGGCGGCGACCACGTCCATGTGCATGGGCTCGCCCGGGCAGCCGGGCTCCTTGCAGCGGTCGAGGACGGCGATCTTCTTCACCGAGGCGGGCAGGGCGCGGACGAACTCGGAGATGGCGAAGGGCCTGAAGAGGCGGACCTTCAGGACGCCCACCTTCTCGCCCTGCTTGACGGCCCAATCTACGTATTCGTGGGTGGTGTCGCAGCCGGAGCCCATGATCACGACGACCCGTTCGGCCTCGGGGTGCCCGAAGTAGTCATACAGCCGATACTGGCGGCCTGTGAGGGCGGCAAAGCGGTCCATCTCCCCCTGGATGATGGCCGGGAAGGCTTCGTAGAAAGGCGTGCAGGCTTCCCGGGCCTGGAAGAAGGCGTCGGGATTCTGGGCGGTGCCGCGGATGACGGGCGCGTCCGGTGTCAGGGCCTGCTTGCGGAACTTGGCCACCAGCTCGTCGGGCACCATGTGGCGCAGGTCCTCGTCGTTCAGGATCTCGATCTTGGCGACCTCGTGGCTGGTGCGGAAGCCGTCGAAGAAGTGGAGGATGGGCACGCGGCTGCGCAGCGTGGCGGCATGGCAGATGGCCGCGAAATCATGGGCGTGCTGCACGCTTTCGGACGACAGCATGGCGAAGCCGGTCATGCGGCAGGACATCACGTCCGAGTGGTCGCCGAAGATGCTCAGGGCATGGGTGGCCAGGGTGCGGGCGCTGACGTGCATGCAAAAAGGCGTCAGCTCGCCGGCGATCTTGNNCTTGTACATGTTCGGAATCATCAGGAGGAGGCCCTGGGACGCCGTGAAGGTCGTCGTGAGGCTGCCGGCCTGGAGAGAGCCGTGGACGGCACCGGCGGCGCCCCCCTCGGACTGCATCTCGATCACCGAGGGAATGGTCTTCCAGACGTTGGTCTTGCCCTGGGAGCTCCACTCGTCCGCCCATTCGCCCATGTTCGAGGAGGGCGTGATGGGATAGATGGCGATCACTTCGCTGAGGCGATGGGCGACCGAGGCGGTGGCCTCGTTTCCATCGAGGGTCTTTATCGCTCGTGGGCTCATGGTTCACTCCTTCCGGAGGCCCCAGGGACCTTCCGGCAACGGGTATCAGGACGGGAATCGCACCAGCAACATCATACAAGATGGTTGGGTCAAATTGGTCACAAAGGTCAGGTGGTCAGACCACCGGCTGAGCCTCACCCGTGAGCCGCTGATGGATGGCTGCTGCAGCGCGGCGGCCCTGACCCATGGCCAGGATGACCGTGGCTCCGCCCGTGATGACATCGCCCCCGGCGAAGACGCCCGGGAGGGAGGTCTCGCCCGTGCTCTCGTCGACCACGACGACACCGCCCTTGAGGGTCCGGAGTCCCTTGTCAGTCATCGCGAGGAGGGGATTCACGTCGAAGCCCAGCGCCACCACCAGGGTCTCGCAGGGGATCATGATCCGCTCGTCGGTCATCTTGGGGCTGCGGCGGCCGTCCGGGCCGGGTTCGCCCAGTTCCATGACGGCGCATTCGGCATGGGTCATCCAGCCCTTTTCGTTCCCGTGCAGCTGGACCGGGGTGGTGAGGAACTTGAACTCGACGCCTTCCTCGTGCGCGTGCTCCAGTTCCTCCTTGCGGGCGGTGGACTCCTTGACGGTGCGGCGGTAGACCACGGTCACATGCTCGGCGCCCATGCGGCGGGCAGCCCGGGCGGCATCCATGGCGGTATTGCCGGCCCCCACGATGATCACGTTCTTCCCGATGGTCACGGGGGTGCCGTATTCGGGGAAGAGGTCGGCGCGCATGAGGTTGATGCGGGTGAGGAACTCGTTGGCGGTGTAGACGCCTTTGAACTCCTCGCCGGGGATGCCCATCATCTTGGGCAGGCCGGCGCCGGTGCCCATGAAGAGGGCGTCGTTCTCCTTGCGGAGGTCCTCCAGGGTCATGCTGCGGCCCACCAGGGTGTTCATGACGAACTTCACGCCCAAGCCCCGCAGAGTGGACACTTCCTGGTCCACGATGCTGTTGGGCAGGCGGAACTCGGGGATGCCATAGAGCATCACGCCACCGGGCTTGTGCAGGGCGTCATAGACGGTGACCTGGTGGCCCTTCTTGACGAGCTCGCCGGCGACCGTGAGGCCCGCGGGACCGGCGCCGATGACGGCGACCTTCTTGCCCGTGGGAGGTGCGACCGGAGGCAGTTCGCTGGAGCCCAGCATGGAATCGGCGGCGAAGCGCTCCAGGCGGCCGATGGAGACAGGATCCCCCTTGATGCCCACCACGCACTTGATCTCGCACTGCTTCTCCTGCGGGCAGACCCGGCCGCAGACGGAGCCCAGCGACGAACTCTGCTTGATGACCCGTGCGGCGCCCTGGGGATCGTCCTGCACGATCTTCAGCAGGAAGGCCGGGATGTCGATGCTCACCGGACAGCCATCGATGCAGGCCGGGTGCTTGCACATGATGCAGCGGGCGGCTTCCAGCTTGGCCTGCTCGGGTGACAGACCCAGGCTCACCTCGTCGAAGTTGCAGACCCGCAGCTCCGGCGGCTGGCAGGCCATCTCCTGGCGGGGAATCTTCATCTTCTGGCTGGGCTTGAGGGTGCCCAGATCCATGTTCTTCCAGTCCAGGTCGGTGACGGGCTCGTTGAGGTACTTGGAGTAGTCCACGGGCCCGGTGGCGGCTACGCGGCCGATCTTGCACTCGGAGGGGTCGCAGACTTCCTTCTCCTCCGTTTTGTACCAGTCCTGGCGATTGCGGAGCATGTCGAAGTCCACCTTGTGGCCGTCGAAGTCAGGTCCGTCGAAGCAGGCGAACTTGACCTCGCCGCCCACGCTGACGCGGCAGCCGCCGCACATGCCCGTGCCGTCGACCATGATGGCGTTCAGGCTGACCAGGGTGAAGATGCCATGGGGTTTCGTGAGGTTGGCGACGGCGCGCATCATGGGCAGGGGGCCCACGGCCACGACCTGGGCTACGGTTTCGCGAGCGATGATGTCCTTCAGGGCGTCCGTGACCAGGCCCTTCCGGCCCAGGGTGCCGTCATCGGTGGTGACGATCAGTTCGGCGGAAGCCGCACCCAGCTCATCGGCCAGCAGCACGCGCTCCTTGCTGCGGCCGCCCAGGATGGTGATGACGCGCCGGCCCTTGGCATGGAGCTCCTCGGCCGCCGGAAGGATGGCCGCGCTGCCATAACCGCCCGCCATCAGCACGATGGTTCCTTCTTCCACCAATTCGGTCGGCGTTCCCATGGGCCCGGCCACGGCGAATAGCCGGTCGCCTGCATAGAGTTTGCCCATGGCCTGGGTGGTGGCGCCCACCTCCTGCATGATGAAGTGGATGTAGCCCTTCCGGGCATCGCCGCCGGCCAGGGTGAGGGGAATGCGCTCGCTCTCGGGGAAGGGGGCCACCATGAAGAACTGGCCAGGCTTGCGGCCCCGGGCCACCTGGGGCGCCTGCACGATGAAGGACCAGGTCTCGGGGGCGATCAGCTTCTTCTCCAGGATCAGATAGCCGTCCTGGGTTTCATCATCGGACCAGTACAGCGACTTGCCCTTGAGGAGGGGCAGCATTAGCTTCTCCTCGGCCTCGATGTGGTCGCGAATGAGGTCCACCAGGCGCTGACCCAGCAGGGTGAGCGATCGGGGGGCCCGTACTTGGCCTTCGTTGATCTCGGTGAGCAGCTGCAGGGTCAGGTCCCACATCTGGCGGTGGTCTTCAAAGAGACGCTGGTAGAGGGCCTCCGCGCCGATCTCTTCCAGCAGCGGGAACAACTCGCGCTCCTCCGCTTCGTTGTGGGGGCGCAGCACCTCGTAGATCCACTTGGCTCCGCGGTCCACTTCCTGCCAGTCGGCGGCCCCGAGGGCCTCGGCCATGCGCGTGAGCCGGCTTTGCGCCTCTTCGTGGGTGGCGTGCCAATTGGGGGTGGGCAGCTTGTCGGAGCTGATCAGCTGTGGGGCCGGGTTGGACATGAATGCCTCCAGATCCGATCAGTCTGAGGGGTTCGAGGGCTGTTTTCTCTGTCTAAAAACCTAAATGGGACCAGTTGTGATCAATGGCACAGAACGCTGTTATCGCAAGAACTTAGCGAGCTTTTTAATATGCCAGGATGCTTGTTTGATTCTAGACACTACCCCTGATTCCAGGGGAGGTTCCGCCCTGGGTGGACCCGGCCCCGAGCCGGTAAGGGTGTCTGCCGGAATCTGTCCGGGGCAGGTCTGTCCTGAACTCCTTGTTCGAGGTAGCTGGAGTGAGCGGGACCCGGAGGCCCCGGAACCCTCACTGCGGTAGGGTGGAGGTTGCCGGAGGCCGTGCTTTGGATCTGCTCGACGATTTCCTGCCCTATGCCCAGGGTTGCCTCAAACACCCTTCTGAACGGGTCCGCCTGGCTGCCATCCTCACCCAGTGGACGGCCCAGTGGCGGGGGAAACACCGGGTCTTCGACTGCGCCCGCAGCCACCACGGCGCCTTCTTCCACTTCAATCAGCTCCTGGACGGGAAGTGGGTCCAGGCCTTCACTTTCGTGGCCACGAAGCGCGAAGGCGTCTGCCTGCGGGGGCCCGAACAGGACCGCGCTCGCAAGTCCCACAAGTTTCGCCACAATCCCCTGAACGCCGCCCCATTGGATGCCCTCTTCGAGGCCTGGTCCCAGCATCCCGAAGGCCGGCCCGCGGGGCATGCCGTGGAGTTCTTCCTGGAAGAGACCCCGGACGAGGTCTGGGCGGCCTGCCTGGCCGAAGCGCTCCAGCACCTGGGAGCCTAGGGCCTGACTGAACCTTCAACCAGCTCATGAAATTACCCATCATTAACGATAGGTTCCCTATGTGCCGATTCTATTGCCTATGTGATGCTGTTTAGGATGGAACGCAAATTATCAGCTATGGGGTCGTTTATGAGCCGAAGGTATCACGCAACGCTCAGCGCCGTGTTTTGTGCCTCCTTGCTTACCCTGTTCGGGTGCGGCGGCGGGGGCTCTTCCACCTCGGGCAGCAGCCTTCCCGTGACCAGCCTGCCACCCACAGTGGCGTTCACCGGCTGGACTCCGAATGATGCCCAGCTCACCCAGTACAGTTCCTATACCTTCAACGCCTCCGCGACGGACCCCAATATCGGGGGCGCCATTGCTGAGTTCGATTGGAATTTCGGCGACGGGACCACCAAGGTGGTACTGGCCAACGGCAAAGCCACCAACTCTTATCCCTACTCATACACAACCAGCGGGACCTACACGTTGAGCGTGGTGGCCAAGAACGCCGCTGGCCTCTCGTCCACTCCGGCGACCCGTTCCATCACCGTGGCGGCCGCGGCCTCGCCCCTCGCGGTGTCCTTCTCGACCCCTGCGGCTCCCGTCACCGTCAACCCCGCCATCGGCGGGAGCGTGACGGTGACCTTCGCCGTCCAGGTGGTGAATACGGGCACTGGAACCATCAGCGCCAGTGGGGTCGTCCTGAATCCCGGCGATGCCGCTGCCACCGTGGGCATTCCCACGGACATGGGCGGCGGCGTTTGGAACATCGTGGTGACCTACCCTGCGGCCGCCACCATCGGCGTCCGCACCGACACGCCCACTATTCAGGTCCAGGACTCGAACGGGATCAGCAGTACCCTCGTGACTGGCCCGGCCATCACCGTCAACACGGTCTCCACCGTGGACAACGCGCCGGTGATCACCCTGGTGGCCACCCCGGTGATCTCGGCGGGGACCAACGCCACCTACCAGAACGTGCCCATCGCCTTCGTGGCCACGGCCACGGATCCGGATGGCGACACGCTCACCTACACCTGGACCTTCGGGGACGGCGGCAAGGGGGACGTGACGGCGACCCAGGCGGCCTCAGCCCTCAACCAGACCCACACCTTCGCGGCCGCCAACGTCTATCCCGTAACATTCACGGCCGACGACGGCCGGGGCGTGGCGGGCGTTAGCGTCAAGTCCATCACCCTGAACCTGAACATCCTGGCCAACGGCCCGCCTACGGTAACCATGGGCTGGACGGACCCGGTCGGCAATGTGAGTTCCTTGAATACCTATGCCAACGTGCCCCTGACCTTCACGGCCACGGACACGGATCCCAATGGGGACCCGGTCGCCCTCTCCTGGAATTTCGGGGACGGCTCGGCCCTGGTGACCGGCCAGACCACCGTCGTCCACAGCTTCGCCGCCGTGGGCGCCACCACCGTGCAGGTCACTGCCACGGACGGGAAGGGCGGTGTGACCACCAAGTCCGCCACCCTCAACGTCCAGCAGAACCACGCACCGGTGGCCCAGGTGACCACGGCTGTGGCGAATCTTCTCCAGAACAAGTCCTACACCTTCACGGCCTCAGCCACGGACCCCGATGCCGGGGACACCATCGCCCTCTACAACTGGAACTTCGGCGACGGCACGCCCATCGTCTCTTCCACCACCAACACCCAGCCCCACACCTACGCCTCCACCTACCTGGGGAGCGCCTCGGTGTCCGTGTCGGCCATGGACAACCACGGCAGCACGGGCAACTTTAGTCCCGCCGCCGTGTTCACGGTGGTGACGACCCCGCTGCCCACGGGGGCCTTCGTGACCCCATCGGGGGCAGCCACATACAACACCGAGCTGGGCGCCGTGGGCGTGGCCGTCACCTACGTCGTGTCCATGACCAATCCCAACGGGACCGGATTCCTGCCTCTGTCTTCGCTCACCTTCTACCCGGGCGAAAGCGCGGCCACCCTTCTGAGCGCCACGGCCAACGGCAATGGCACCTATACCTACCAGGTCCGGTACGCCCCGGCCGGGACGGCGACCAGCCGCACACTGACGCCCACCCTCGTGGCCACGGACCTCCAGGGCATCACCGGCCTGGCGCAGGCGGGCGGCCCCGTCACCATCAACACCCAGGCCGTGAACCACCCGCCCCAGAGCACCTTCACGTCTACTTCAACGCCGTCCGCCGGCACCAACGCCAGCTGGCAGGGCGTAGCCTTCACCTTCGCGGGCACCGCCACGGACCCGGACAGCGACGCCATGACCTATGCCATCGCCTTCGGCGACACCGGGGGCGCGGGGAACGTCGCGACGACGCCGGTCCCGGCCAGCGGCGCTATCAGCGCCACCCACACCTACATGACCTCGGGCATCTACTCGGCCGTCCTGACAGTGAGCGACGGTCGCACCAATGGCACCGTGACCATCACCCTGAACATGAACATCCAGGCCAACGCGGCCCCCACCGTGACCGCCACTGTGGCAGACACCTTCGGCAATCCGGTCACCGCGAACACCTATGCCAACGTGCCCCTGACCTTCACGGCGGTCCCTGCGGATCCCAACGGCGATACCGTCACCCTCACCTGGAACTTCGGCGACGGCACGCCCACCGTGACGGGGACCGGCCTGGTTCAGACGCACACCTTCATTGCCACCGGGTCCATTCCTGTGGTGGTGACTGCCGATGACGGCAAGGGCAACGCTGGCACCACACCCACCTGGGCCAAGACCTTGAACGTCCAGGCCAACCACGCGCCCGTGGCCAAGGTGACCACCGCCGCGGCCACCCTGGACATGAACAAGAGCTACACCTTCACGGCCTCCGGCACGGACGCGGATGCCGGGGACACCATCGACCACTACATTTGGAGCTTTGGGGACGGCAGCACCACGGGGCTCACCTCTGCCGGAGGCGCCACCACCAGCACCACCCATGTCTATGCCGCGGCGGGCACCTACGCCGTGAGCGTGAGCGCCATGGACAACCACGGCTCCACGGGCAACTACAGCCCCGCGGTGAACTTCACCCTGGCGACTTCCACCAATCCCGTGGTGACCTTCACCAGCCCCGCGGCGACCCTCAGCCTCAATGCCGGCACCACCGTCAACCAGGACATCCTGTTCACGGTGACCAACCCCAACGCGAGCCTGGGCGCCACTTCCCCCTTGCCCACCACCGGCATCGCCTTCAGCACCAATGATAGCGTCGGTACCACCACCCTGCTGGGCGTGACCTCCATGGGCGGTACCAGCTACAAGGCCACGGTGCGCTACGCCGCCGCAGCCTCGTCCGGCACCCGCACGGCGACGCCCTCCGCGGCGGCTCAGGATTCCCTGGGCATTCCCGCCGCACCGATGGCGGTGGTCGGTAACCCGATCACCTTAGTCACAGGCAGCTTTGGCAATCCCAGCATCGGTGTGACCAATCCGGCCACCTCCAGCAGCACCGCTTATACACTGGCCAGCCTGACCCTGGCCTTCACCCTGTCGAACCCTACGGCAAATCCAACCACCTACAAGGTGGATTGGGGTGATGCCACCACGCCAGCTACCACCGTTCTCACGGATCCCACCCTGGCCACGACGGGTCTGACGGTGTCCCTCAGCCATGCCTACCAGGCTGCCGGCTCCTTCCTGGTCACGATCACGGCCTATGACAACCGCAGCGATAGCACTAGCACAGCTGTGCCCCAATACCGGACCTTTACGATCTCGAATAATGCCTACCCCAGGGCCACCATCACGTCGCCCCAGGCCAGTGCCACCCTGCCTGCTTCGATCAATGGCCAGAACCCTTCTGCACCGATCATCAATCTGGCTCCAGGGGCGACAGACCCAGCGATCGTGGTCATTCCCCTCAACGGCCGGCTGAATTTCGCGGGAACCTCCACCGGGCCATCCTCCGGGACCTACCAGTCCCAGTGGACCTTCCAAGGCGGTGTGCCCAATGCCTTCCTGGGAGATACGCCCGGCTCAGTCGTCTTCCCCGGCCAGGCCGGCCAGATCCTGGCCTACCTGGTGACCTATACGACCATGGACCAGTTCGGCCGCTCCTCTAGCAGCGCACCGGGTGTCACCGCCAACACCTACGAGAAGTGGGTCGTGGTGGATGGCGTGAACACACAGAACTTCAATTTAAGTTTCATGTACCGCCAGAAGAGCGACAACAACGGAACCGCTTCCCTTGCTGTGGTGCAGACCCCCGCCAACGGTTTAGGTGCCAGCGTCCAGATTTTCCAGGACGGTGCCAACAACACTTACCAGGTGCAGGATTCCCAGGGGGTCAACGCCACGGTCAGCATCCCCGTGCGCAGCAACCTATCCTTCCAATTCCTGGTGCCCAGTACCGTAGCCACGGCGGCGGGAGATTCCATCAACTACATGATGCAGATCCCGAACGCCCCGAATGTGGATCCGGCCCTTGGGACGACGCTCCAGTCCAATATCTCCAGCTTCGGTTTCGGCAATCCCGCTGCCACAGCCGCGCCCTGGTGGAATCCCACCCTCCAGATCGTGACGGCCCAAGGCTTTGCGGCCGAAACCCTGCAGGCCCGGGAACGCAAATTCCAGGGAACGGTGTACTTCAAAACCATCATACCGGCCCTACCAAGCTTGCCGTATCCGGACCCATTGAACATGGTGCTTGGTGGTTCGCCCCCTCTGAATGATCGCTGGTTCGATCGCCTTTCCGTCCCTCTGCTTTCCAGTGATTCACTGGGTGCAATCCAAGCCGAGGATGCCACTGGGATTCCTTACGATTGGTCCGGATTACGAGCCACCCAAATGTTCGCCGAGTGGCCCATCTACCTGATGACCCTCCTCCCCTCAGTTGCCTGCCCAACGGAAATTCCCCCAGACACGGCAACAGCAACCGCAAAATCTACGGACCTGGGTTTTGTCCTCGATTGGCCCACTTTCGCCAATTATACCAATACTCCCCCCACTACCACCACGTTCACGGCCTCCAAGATGCAGGCCTGGCGGATTCCCGCCGCGACGACGGATCCCTACGACCTTTCCTTGGCAGGATGGGATGATTCCAGTGTCACTGTGCAGCTCAACCCCACCGAGATTGGTAATACAGAACAGAACTCCTTCGCGAACATGCTGATAAATACCCCAGGGACCGCGTCCCTGTCCGGTGGAATCCAGGGTCTGCCGATCCCCTACGACTTCAATGATGCGAACTGGACCCCCAAGGGCTACGCATTTGAATCCAGCAATCTCCTGAATTTACTCCAGACCGTAGCGACCTTCTCCTATGCCGAGTACCTCTGGTCTTCGGTCTGGGCGCGGCCCCTGGTGCTGAACCGCAGCAGCGTACTTGCGGCCGACGCCACAGTGGATGCTAGCCATAATCTGACCTTGATTCCCGAGTTCAGGAACAGCCAGCCCACGCTATGGCCGAAACACGCTGGGATCACACCCGGGAACGGCGCTTTCGATATGACGACGAGTGGTGTGGGAACTTTCAACGCCTCTTCCCCTGGTGTCGATGGTGGCGCCACCCCCAGCTCCACCGGGGTAGGACACTTCTACTGGACGGCATATACGCCCTTCTATACTTCTGCCACGGGCTCGGCCATCGCCAGGACCTGGTTGGGTCTGGAAGCGGCTCCGCAACTTCCGCGCACGGACTTTAGTGCCATTCCCGATGCCAGCACCCGCGGCACTGATGCGGTTTTCGATGGCAGTGGCAACCTCCTGACCGCAGGTGTCCCGGGGACCATTGGGAACCCCGTCGCGAAGATTGGTTTCGTTCCGCCCCCGGAGGTCATCGTGGACAAGCGGACGGTGGTCAATGGTGTGCCCCAGAATGGCACCGTGGGCGGCTATCGTGTCCGCTGGTTCAATGCCACCAAGGATGCCCACGGTAATCCGGTTCCGCCCGATTTCTGGGTAGTGGAGTTCACGGTTGGGACGAACACCTATCACTACATGCTGCCTTCCAGCTATCCAGCGGACACTCAGAAGATCACGGACCCCATCGTGACGGACGCTCGGCTCTACCTGCCCTCTACTTGTATTCCCTATGACCCCAGTGCCGGCAGTCCCGCCTTGACGACTCAGGGACCGCTTGCAACTGATCTGGTGGCGCCCGGCTACTGCTGGTTCGATGTGCCTGCGGAACTCCGGGCCGATATCCAGCAACCATCTACGACCTGCGCCGTGACAGTCTTCGCGATCAAGGCCTTCCCCAATAACAATGCCGCGATTCCGCCTCTCCCCGCCAATCCCGCGAATCAAATTCCTGGGGTGGTTTATGCCCGGGCACTGCAACGTCCCGATTGGATCGACGCCATCAAGACCGCCACGGCCACCATCAAGGTTGATGCGGGCCGACCCGCGGCTGCCAAGAGCGACATGCAGTATGTCTACAAGGTTCCTTTCAACTACGCGTGGGATATTGTGATCGCCAACAGTCCCTGCACCCTTGTGGCACCCTGATTGCTCGGCCTTGATTCCCGGTGCCGGGAATTCGGCACCGGGGGCTGCATGCCGGACCAGTTCCCTTGATCGGCGAAATCTCTTGGAGGACCCGTGAAATCCTTTAGCATCCTGATGGCCCTGCTGGTGGCGGGCTCGCTGTCCGCGCAGCAGCGGACCAATGATGTCAGTGCCCGGGTGATCCTGTTCGGCGAGTCCACCCAGACCTCGGGCATCCAGTTGGCCCCGGGAGTGAAGGACCAGGCGAACTACCAGACAGGGCCCGGCATTCGGCTCATGGGACAGTTCGATTCGGATTCCCGCTGGAACTGGGAGCTGGCCGGCCGGTTCTCCAGCTCGGCCCATATGGTCACTAATCGGGACATCAGTTCGGCTCCGCCTGCCAATGTGCTGGATGTGACCAAGACCAAGATCAATTACAGCTACTGGAGCGTCGGGGCGGGCTACCTCCTGCCGCTGGGGTCCGCCGTGGACTTCGGGATGCACGTCGAGGGTCGCGACGAGACCATCAACCCCAAGGGGGAATACTCCTCGACCTTGGGCGGCACGGGATACGTCGACGCGCACACGGCCTACTTCCGCCCTTGGGTCCGCCTCAGCCTCGACTTCAAGGTGAAGACCGGTTCGGTCACCACCGTCTTCGGCGCCGATGCGGGCGCGGCCCTCATCAAGACCACCCAGAAGGCCATCGTACCCATGTCCCAGCTGGACGATCAGACCTTGCGCGCCATGGCTCCCACCTGGTCCGGCGCCGTCTATGCGGGGATCCAGTTCTGATCCCCCCAGAGTGCTGACCCCATGCGTCGGCGCGACATTGTGTTCGCTTGCGTGGCCTGGGGTGGACTCTTGGCCGGGCTGGCCTGGGCTCTCTGCACCCAGTCCCGCTGGGTGCAGGAGTCAGCCAAACCCATCCAGGTGACCCGGCCTCCCACGGAAGATGCGGAGCGGCCCGAACCCGCCCAGACGACGGCAACGGGAGTCATCGGGACCGTGTCGGAAGATTCCCGGGCCGCCATGGCCCAAGGCCTTCGATCGAGCAAGGTCGGTGCGCGCGGGGATTCCCGGCCAGCCCTGGCGAAGGTGGGCCAGCGATCCGCACCGCCCGAGGTCCAGCGATGACCCTCATCGGGCTTGCGCCCTATGGCGGGATCAGGCAGAGTGTTTCTACAGCCATGTCGACCTCCCGCCGCTTTTTCGCCTTTAGCTTTCGCACTTCGGGTGCGAGGGCCGGCGGCATCTAGATCCAAACCGCTTCCGCCATCGCCCCCGAGACCTCACGGCTCGGGGGTTTTGTTATGAGCTCTAAAGGAGGGCCCATGCCCCCGCCCGCCCCCCAGACCATCGGCAGTCTCCGCCAGGCCATCGATGCGGTGGACGACGAGGTGCTGGCTCTCCTCAACCGCCGAGCGGGGCTGGCCGCCGAGGTGGGGCGCCTGAAGTCAGAAGCCTCGCCGGAAGCTCTCTTTCACGCCCCCAAGCGCGAGCGGGAGGTGCTGGCCCGCCTGGAGGCGGAGAATGGCGGCCCCTTCCCGGGTGCGGCCGTGCGCACGATCTTCCAGGAGATCATGAGTGCCTGCCTCAGCCTGGAGAAGCCACTGCGGGTGGCCTTCCTGGGGCCCGAAGGCACCTTCACGCACCTGGCGGCCCGCCACCAGTTCGGCGGCTCCAGCCAGGCCCTGCCCCAGGGCACCATCCAGGCCGTGTTCCAGGCCGTGGAAAGGTCCCGCGCCGACTACGGGGTAGTGCCGGTGGAGAACGCCACGGAGGGCGCCGTGGACTCCACCCTGGACGCCTT
>PMJK01000101.1:14453-49490 GCA_003158505.1 Holophagaceae bacterium
GGCGGCGTGCGGCGGGTCTACTCCCATCCCCATGCCCTGGGGCAGTGCCATCGTTGGCTGGAATCCCATCTCCCCCAGGCTGACCGCATCGAGGCGCCTTCCCCGTCGGAAGCCGCGCGCCTGGCCCGCGAGGACGCCGAGGGCGCGGCCGTGGCCTCCGAACTGGCAGCCGAACTCTTCGGGCTCCGGGTGGCCGANNATCCAGGATCTGGCCGCCAATGCCACCCGCTTCCTCGTGCTGGGACCGAAGTCCGCCGAGCCCACGGGCCGCGACCGCACCACCCTGCTGGCCATGGCCCAGGACGGTTCCGGCGCCCTGTTGCGCCTGCTGGAGCCCCTGGCCCGCCGCGGCCTGAACCTGAGCCGCATCCAGAGCCGCCCCACCCGGCGGAAGCTCTGGGAGTACGCCTTCTTTCTCGACGTGGAAGGCCACTGCGAGGATCCGCTCATGGCCGAAGCCCTGACGGAACTCCAGGGCGCCTGCGCTTCCCTGAAGCTGCTCGGCAGCTACCCCCAAGCGATGACGGAGGTTCCGCGATGAATCCGGAGACTGCAACCATGAACCCTCTCTCGGGAAAACCCTGGAACCCCGATTCCTGGCGAGGTCTGCCGGCGGCTCAGCAGCCCGTCTACCGGGATCCCGCCGCCGTCGAGGCCGTGCTGGCGGAGCTGCGGGAACTCCCGTCCCTGGTGGTGGCCGAGGAAGTGGACTTCCTGCAGCGGCTGCTGGCGGAGGCCGCGGCGGGCAAGCGCTTCCTGCTGCAGGGCGGCGATTGCGCAGAGGCCTTCGCCGATTGCCGCGGGTCCATCATCCAGGACAAACTGCGGGTGCTGCTGCAGATGTCCGTGCTCATCACCCATGGGGGCCGCACGGGCGTGATCCACCTGGGCCGCATCGCGGGCCAGTACGCCAAGCCCCGCAGCGGCCTCACCGAACAGATCAACGGCCAGGAGGTGCCGGTCTACCGGGGCGACCTCATCAACGGCCTCGCGCCGGATCAGCGGGAGGCCGATCCCCGGCGGCTGATGGAGGCCTATCACCGCGCGGCGGCCACCCTGAACCATCTGCGGGCCCTCATGGATGGCGGCTTCGCGGACCTCCACCACCCAGAGCACTGGGACCTGTCCTGGAGTCGGGAGGATGCGGGGCACTACCTGGAGACTCTGGATCAGGTACGCAACTCCATGGATTTCATCCAGCGCCTGGGGGGACTCCCTGAGCACCTCCGCACCGGCGAAATGTTCACCAGCCACGAGGCCCTGCACCTGCCCTATGAGACCGCCCTCACCCGCTTCGTGCCCGAGCAGGGTCGCCACTACAACCTGGGGGCCCACTTCGTCTGGGTCGGGGAACGCACGCGGCAGCTCGATGGCGCCCACCTCGAGTACATCCGCGGGATTGCCAATCCCATCGGCCTGAAGGTGGGAACCTCCATGACGCCAGAAACATTGCGACAGGTACTGTCCAAACTGGATCCAGAGCGCAAACCTGGCCGCCTCACCCTGATCACGCGCTTCGGGGCCGGCCGGGCCGAAGCCGTGCTGCCCGCCCTGATCGAGACCGCCCGGACCGAAGGCCACCCCGTGCTGTGGAGCTGCGACCCCATGCACGGCAACGGCCGCCAGGCCGCCGGAGGACTTAAAACCCGAGCCTTCGGGGACATCCTCCAGGAGCTGCAGGAGGTGGCCACCCTCCACCGCGCCCACGGCTCGCGCATGGGCGCCGTGCACTTCGAACTCACGGGCGAACCGGTCACGGAATGCACCGGCGGGGTGGAGGGCCTGGACGAGGCGGGGCTCCAGCGGGCCTATCGCAGCGGCTGCGACCCGCGCCTGAACCGCAGCCAGAGTCTGGAGATGGCCTTCCTCATCGCCCAGATGATCCGCGAAGCCTGATCACTTCGCCACGCTCCACGCCATCTGGTTCCGGTAGTCCTTCACGAAGGCCTTCTTCTCGGCGGAGTAGTTGCAGCCGCCGCCGATGCTGTCCGGGCCGATGGCGACCAGGCCAAGGTCGATGGTGGCGGGGAAACCTGTCAGGATCCGATCTACGGCCTTCTGTGCGGAGAGCCCCTTCGCCAGCAGGTCGTAGGCGGCCTTGGCCACCAGATGCTTGACGATGTCCTCGCCGTTGCCGGTGCAGGCCACGGCGCCCTTGGGCCCGGCGTAGATGCCCGCCCCGAACATGGGCACGTCCCCCACTCGGCCGTAGAAGGTGATGGTGGTGCCACCGGTGCTGATGGCGGCGGCGAAGCGGCCCTTCGCATCCCGCGTGACGCAGCCCACGGTATCGGATGGGCCCAGGGCCTCTTTCAGCGGGGTGGGGAAGTTCCAGCCCTTCTTCCAGTCGTAGCGCTGCCAGGCTTCGGCCTGGCCCGGGTCCCTGCCCTTGAGGATGGCCTTCACCCGCTCGTAGCGCGCTCGGTTCTCTGCGCAGGTGGGATCGTAATCGGGGAAACCCATGGCCCGGGCGAAGCGCGTCGCACCCTCGCCGACGATGAGGATGTGGGGCGTGTCCATGACCTTCCGGGCCACCAGCACGGGGTTCTTCACGCGCTCGATGGCGGCCACGGCGCCAAAGGCACCGGTCTCCCCATCCATGCAGGCCGCATCCATCTGGATGGTCTTGCCATCGAGGCGGATGTTGGCGCCGGTGCCTGCGTTGAAGCGGGGATCGTCTTCCAGGACCACGACGGCGGCGAGGGCCGCGTCCAGGGCGCTGCCACCGCCTTTCAGGGACACCATGGCCTGCGCGGCGGCGCGGTCCGTGCCATCCATGCGTGCGCGGGGGCTGCCCGCGCCGCCGTGGACGACCGCGGCCGGCTGGGTGGCCTGCAGAAGCACCGTCAGGATTCCGAGCAGCAGGGGATTCATGGGTCGCATGGCCATCCTCGGATCAGCCGCCGATGTGGGACATTTCGATGCGGGGCAGCCCGGCAGTGTCGGCGCTCCTCTGCTCTGAATAGCGGTCCGTGCGGCGTTTCCAGAGGGAGGTGAGTAGCGCGGTGAGATCCGGATCCCCGTGTCCAGCGCGAAGGAAGGCTTTGAGATCAAGGCCTTCGCCGGCGAAGAGGCAGGTGTAGAGATGGCCGTCGGCGGACAGGCGCGCCCGGTCGCAGCCCGCGCAGAAGGGGGCGGTCACCGAGGCGATGAGGCCCACTTCACCCCCGCCATCGGCATAGCGCCAGCGGCGTTCCACGGCCCCCCGGTCAACGGCGATGGGCTCCAGCGGCCAGGCTGCGTGGAGGATCCGGTGGACCTCGGCGGCCGGAACCACGGAGTCCAGCTGCCAGCCGTTGGTCCTGCCCACATCCATGAATTCGATGAAGCGCAGGGTATGCCCCTGCTCCCGAGCGTAGGCGGCGAGGGCGAGGATCTCATCGTCATTCACGCCCCGCTGGAGGACGCAGTTGAGCTTGAGGGGGCCGAATCCCGCGGCCCGGGCCGCCACCAGGCCGTCCAGAATCGTGGAAAGGGGCAGGTCGGTGTCGCTGATGGCGCGCAGGCGCTCCGGACGCAGGGTGTCCAGGCTCACGGTCAACCGCTTCAATCCGGCCGTGAAGAGGGCTGGAGCCAATTCCGATAGCAGGACGCCATTGGTGGTGAGGGCGAGATCCTCGATGCCAGGAACGGAAGCCAGCATCCGCACCAGGTTCGGCAGTTCCCGGCGCAGGAGGGGCTCGCCGCCCGTGATGCGGAGCTTGGTGACGCCAAGGCCCACGAAGATCCGGACGAGGCGGGTGATCTCCTCGAAGCTGAGGACGGCCTCGCGCGGCAGGAAGGGGTAGCCGGGGCCGAAGATCTCGCTGGGCATGCAATAGGTGCAGCGGAAGTTGCAGCGGTCGGTGACCGAAATGCGGAGGGCCTTGAGGGGCCGGCCCAGGGTGTCTAGGACCCCATCGCGGGACATTCGAAGATTCGGACTAGCTCCTGATGGTTCCATATCCCCCAAGCATAATTTCCTTTCCTGCGTCACAATGGATTGTTTGGGTGGATACGCAGATATGGGCTTTTTTGACCGATTCCGTTCCCGCGCCGACGAGGCGCCCCTGCCGGGCCTGGCGACCCTGCTGGAGGCCCGGGGCCTGCTCTCGGATCTGCCTGGGTTGGCGGCGCTTGCACCAGGTTTCGAGGCCCATCGCAGGACGGAGGAGCGGGAGGCCTGGGCCGATGCTGTGGCCCTGTGCCAGGCCCAGGGCATTCCTCTTCCGGAACCCTGGATCGATGCCCAGGACCATGTTCTCCCAGAGCTGGTGCCGACCTGGCGCGCAGAGCGCGAGGGCCGCTGGAGTCGGGGGTTCATCGACGGCCTGAGCCAGCGCATTCGGCTGGGCGATGGGGTGGTGCCCGATGCCTGGCTGACGCTTTGGGATCAATCCGCCGATGATGTGCTGGAGCTGGCCCTGGATCATCTGCGCCACCGGAGCGAGGGCGCCTTCGAGCGCCTGCCCTCGGGGGCCTATGGCAGTCCCTGGCACGATGGCCTGGATGCCGCGCGGCTGCTGCTGCCAGAGGTGTGGCAGGGCCTCTTCAAAGGCCAGCATCCCTTCCTCGCCATTCCCGCCGCCGACACTTTGTTGGCCGTGCCCCAAATCCTCCTGCCTAAGCTCATGGACGAGGTGGGACGCAGCCTCAAGTCCGGTGCGAAGCCCCTGCAATTGGCCGTGATCGAGCGCATCGACGACCAGCTGATGACGGCCCGGCTCCAGGATCCCCACCCCATGTCCGCCCCCCAGAGGGAGCTGAAGCACATGGACCTCATCGAGGCCCTGCGTGCCCAGGAGCAGGATCTTGATGCCACGCTGGGAGTCCCGGCCTCGGTCTCCATGGTGAAGACCAACCAGGGCAAGCCCCTCCTCCTGGCTCTGTGGACCGAAGGCGCGCCGGTGCTGCTGCCGGAGACGGACCTTGTCGCCTTCTCTGCCAAGAATGGTGAGCCGCTGGGTATCTTCGCGCGCCAGACCCTGCCTCGCATCCACGAGCTTCGCGGGGAAGGCGTATCCATCTGGGGACCGCGCCGGGTCCGTTACGAAGGCTTCCCGACCCCAGAACAGCTTTCACGCCTGGAATGCTTTGCCACCGCCGAACAGATGAAGGCGCTGCAGGCCCCCGGAGGAGACCGGCGGGCGGCTCCCAGGCCGGGGTCCGGGGCACTCCCCTTCAACGTCCAGGGGGCGGCGCCCCTGCCGCGTCACCTCCAGGGAGCGGGACTGGGCATGCAGGGATCGGATTAGTCATTTCAGGGGCTGGCCCTTGAAAAACGGCGGCGGCCTTTGGGGACCGCCGCCGTCTGCCGACCCCTTCCAAGGGCGCGCAGGAGATTTCAGACTTCGACAATGACCTTCAGGCCGAGGCGCTCCCGGATGAGGCCCTCGACTTCGTCCGCCAACTCGGGGTTGTCGGTGAAGAGCTTCTTCACATTCTCGGCGCCCTGGCCTAGGCGGCTGTCCTTGTAGCTGTACCAGGAGCCGCTCTTCTGGATGATCTCCAGCTGAGTGCCCAGTTCCACCAGCTCGCTGGTGCGGCTGATGCCCTCGCCGTACATGATGTCGAAGGTGGCGACCTTCAGCGGCGGCGCGACTTTGTTCTTCACCACCTTCACCTTGGTCTTCTTGCCGACGACGGAGGAGTCCTCATCCTTGGCGGCCACGAGGGGGTCGTTGGTATTGCCCTTGATGCTCTGGATGCTGCGCACATCGAGCCGCACGGAGGCGTAGAACTTTAGCGCGTTTCCGCCGGTGGTGGTTTCGGGGCTGCCGAACATCACGCCGATCTTNNTGGCTGTCGCCCATCTCGCCGTCGATCTCGGCCTTGGGCACCAGGGCGGCCACGGAATCGATGACGATGATGTCCAGGGCGCCGCTGCGCACCAGCTGGTCGCAGATTTCAAGGGCCTGCTCGCCGCTGTCGGGCTGGCTGATGAAGAGGTTGGCCACATCCACGCCCAGCTTCTGGGCGTATTCGGGGTCGAGGGCATGCTCGGCGTCGATGTAGGCGGCGAGACCGCCCTTTTTCTGGGCCTGGGCCACCATGTGCAGGGCCAGGGTGGTCTTGCCGCTGGCCTCGGGGCCGTAGACCTCGACGACCCGGCCCTTGGGGACGCCACCCACGCCCAGGGCCGCGTCCAGGGCGATGGAACCGGTGCTGATGACCTCGATGCCCTCGGTTGGGCTCATGCGGTCGCCCAGCTTCATGATGGAACCCTTACCGAAGGCGCGTTCAATGTCAGCCACCGTGCGGGTGAGAGCTTTGAGGCGATCGTCCTGCTCGGTCGCGGCCATGGGTTCCTCCTGATGGATGATTCTCAGGATGGGGCAAAAAGCGAAAAAAACAAGAAATCTTTTTTCACGCTTCGGGCCCGAGCGGCCGAAGAAGGGGGAGCATGCCCATGGACGCCCCCACGCCCCCAACTTCTGAATCAGCCCTGGCCCTGGAGGCCCGGTTGGCCTTGGTCCAGGCTGAGGCCGACCGCTACCGGGCGCTGGTGGACGACCTGAAGGAAGTGATCTTCCAGATCGACCGGCAGGGGCAGTGGTCCTTCCTGAACCCGGCCTGGACTGAACTCACGGGGATTCCCACCGAGGAGTGTCTGGGTAGCCCCTTCCTGGGCTTCCTGCACCCGGCTGATCGTCCCCGCTACTTGAACATGCTCAGCTATGCCGTGGACACCGGGCAGGCGGTCTTCGAAGGCGAATTCCGCCTCCCGACCAAGACCGGGGATGTGAAGTGGGTGGAGGCCCATCAGCGGATCGCCTTCGATGCGGACGGGGTGGTCCTGGGGGTATCCGGCACCCTGAAGGACACCACCGAGCGGAAACATACCGAAATCGTGCTGAGGGTGGCCACCAGCCGGCTGCGGGCCCTCATCGAGAACATGCAGGCGGGCATCCTGGTGGAGACCGAGGGCCGGAAGATCGCCCTCCTGAACGAGACCTTCTGCCAGATGTTCCAGGTGCCGGTGCCCGCCCACGTGCTCGTGGAGAGCGACACCCGGGACCTGCTGAAGGAGTGTCTGCCCCTGTTGGTGGACAGGGCGGGATTCGTAGCCCGCGTCGAGGCCCTGGGGGGGGCCCAGCGGCCCGCGCAGGGCGAGGAATTCGAACTGCGGGACGGCCGCATCATGGCCATGGACTTCGTGCCCATCGTGGTCGGTGACGAGTACCTGGGCCACCTCTGGCAGTTCCACGACATCACGGAACGGCGGCGGGCCGCGATCAAGCTGGAGGAGGCCGCCCGGGAACTGGCGGTCGCCCGGGACCGGGCCCTGGAACTGTCGGGCCTCAAGAGCGAGTTTCTGGCCAACATNNATGAGCCACGAGATCCGTACGCCCATGAACGGCATCATCGGCATGACCAGCCTGCTGCTGGATACGCCGCTGGGTGGCGAACAGCGGCAGTACGCCGAGACCGTTCGATCCTGCGGCGAGGCCCTGCTCACCCTCATCAACGACATCCTCGATTTCTCCAAGATCGAGGCGGGCAAGCTGGAGTTCGAGACCCTGGATTTCGATCTGCTGTCCGTGATCGAGGATGTGCAGGCGGTCCTCGGTGTGAAGGCCCAGACCAAGGGCGTGGACCTGGGGATCTTCCTGGATCCGGCCACACCCCTCGCGGTGGCGGGTGATCCGACGCGCCTGCGCCAGATCCTGACCAACCTGATGGACAACGCGCTGAAGTTCACCCATGAGGGCTCCGTGGAAGTGCGGGTCCGACCCGAGGAAGAAGAGGGCGGCCAGGTCCTGATCCGCATCGAGATCCGGGATACAGGCATCGGCATGAAGCCAGAGGTGGTGGATAGGCTGTTCACCTCGTTCTTCCAGGGCGACAACTCCACCACGCGCAAGTACGGCGGCACCGGGCTGGGCCTCACCATCTGCAAGCGGCTGTCCGAACTCATGGGGGGCGACATCGGCGTGACCAGCGTGCCCGGCGAGGGCAGCACCTTCTGGTTCACCCTCCGCCTCGGCGTCCGTGGAGGCCAGGCGCCCGTTCATCCCCGATCCGCCCAGGTCCTGATGGCGGGCCTGCCTCCGGCCGTGGGCCGCCTGGTCCGCGAGCAGTTCGAGGCCTGGGGCGTGCAGGCCCTGGTGGCGCCACCGGACGCAGATCCGGCGGCCTGGCTCCGGGAGGTCCGCAAGCCAGGCGCCTTGATCCTGACGGGTTCCGAGACGCTGGAAGGCGCTCTGGCCGAGGCAGGGGATGGTTCCGTCGTGTTTGTCAGTCCACTCTACCGGCCGGAGCTTCGCGAGACCGCCGCGCGGCGGGGCGTCCAGACCTTCCTCACTCTGCCTGCCCGCCCGAGCCAGCTGCGGGGGCTCCTCGACCCCGTCGACCAGACCACAAGCAGCCCCGCTGCCGCGGTTCCACAACGGTCCATAGCGGGGCCCGTGAAGGTGCGGGTGCTGCTGGCCGAAGACAACGCCGTGAACCAGAAGGTGGCACTGATCATGCTGAAGGGGTTCGGGATCGAGGCAGATGTCGTGGCCACCGGCGTCGAAGCGCTGGATGCCCTCATGGGGGTGTCCTACGACCTGGTCCTGATGGACTGCCAGATGCCCGAGATGGACGGGTTCGAGGCCACTCGCCGCATTCGTGAGCGAGAGCGGGGCAGCCGCCGGCTCCCCGTGGTGGCGATGACGGCCAACGCCATGGTCGGGGATCGGGAGAAATGTCTCAAGGCTGGCATGGACGACCACATCCCCAAGCCCGTCCGGGTGGAGGCCCTGCATCGGGCCCTCACACGATGGCTGCCCGCGGGTGGGCTGCCGCCCCTGGGCGGAGGGGCATGAGATGACGAGGTCCGCCGCCCTCCTTGAAGATGCCACGGCCATTCGCGGGGTCCTGCAGCGGCTCTGTCTGGCCGGGGCCCGCCTGGAGGTGGCCTACAAATCCCAGCGGGCAGGCTACCCGATCCTTACGGAGGATGGGGAGCGCCTGGCCTTCCGAATGTCCTTCGAGGACATCGGAGCCTGGGGCTTGAAACCCGGAGAGAACCTGGCGATCAAGCTCAAGGATCGGGGCCTGGAGTACGAATGCGTGGTGTCGCACGCGGGGCAGGAAGTCCTGGAGGGCGTGGAGACCTGTCTGGCCACCATCCCCCGCGTGCTCCGGCGATCGGATCTGCACCGCCTGGCGGACTTCATCCCAGATCGTGGCGCAGCCCAGATCCATACCGCCACCTTCACCAATACGCGCAACGCCATCATCGACGGCACGGTGCAGAGCTTTGGCGAAGAGGGGCTCGAGCTCGTCCTGAGGAATACCAAGCAGGACATCCGAGAGCTTCTGCGCATGGGTGAGGAATCGCTGCTGGATGTGCCGCTGGAGGGCGACCTGCGCCTCTGCGCGCCCACCACCGTGGCCTACTTTGGCGAGAACCTGGTGGGCCTGCGCTTTTCCAAACAGGTCGATGCCAAGGCGCTGGACCAGTACCGCACCTGGATCCAGGATCAGCAGGTCCTCCAGGCCCAGCAGGACAAGGAGGCGTTCTCCCCCCGCGGCTTCCAGGAGGCCACCGCGCGCATCAACCGGGCGGCGGCGCTGCCCACAGTGAAGGTGCTGGTGGATCGGGATCCCATGATCCTGCTGCTCACCGAGAAGGAGGACTTCGCCCGTCGCCTGGGGGAGGCGCTGAGCCGGAAATTCGGACTCGCCATGCTCGACCACATCAAGGGTCCCGTGAAGGCGCAGATCAAAGGAATCGACGCCGGGGATGAAGGATGGGGCCGGGCGCGCCTGGTCGTGGTCCACAACCAGCTCCGCCTGGCCAGTCCGCTCGAACTCTGCCGCCAGCTCATGGATCAGGAGGGCTGCCCAGTGCCCGTGATCCTCGTCGGAACCGAGGAGGATGAGGGGAAGAAACGCCACCACGCGCTCGCTGCGGGCGCCGTGGACTACGTGGCGGTGGAGCCCTTCCGGATCCTCGCCATCCTGCGGAAGCTGGACGAGACCCTGAGGCTGTTCGAAGGAAGCTGAGGCACGCTACTTCAGGGCCACGTCCCGGCCGCGCCAATGGTTCACGCTGCGGAAGCGGTCGGACAGGGCCCAGGCCGTGCCCGCGGCGAACACCAAGGCGTTCAGCGGCCACAGAGACCCGAGCAGGTCCATGGAGCGACCGGTCATGCGCTGCTGCACATCCCCCACGAGCGCGGGCACCAGGAGCCAGAGCAGGAGGGCCAGGATGGGATGACCCGCGAAGGGCAGCCAGACGGGCGCCAGGCCGATCACCAGGGCTGCGGGAAGCAGGATGGGCAGCAGCCACCAGGCCGGCAGGGCCGCAGTGTTCTTCCGCATGGCCCGGACCAGTTCAAGCAGTCCGTGGTACATCCGCAGGTGCAGGTCCGGACCGCCCCGCGCCACGCGGTTGATGAAGCCCGCCGACTTCACCCGCCGGGCCAGCATCATGTCATCGATGGCCTCCAGGGGCGTCGCCGCGTGTCCACCCACGGCGTCATAGGCCGTCCGGCGCACAAGAGTGAATCCACCCACGCCGCAAAAGGCCGGGTGCCGGGGATTCGGCACCTGATGCGGCGGGATCAGCACCAGAAAGGCAGAGGCCGCCACGGGAAGGATCAGGCGTTCCGCCGGACCCACCACATCCACGGCGGGGATCAGGGCCAGGATGTCCGTGGGCCGGGACAGGGCGAAGGCGACGGCCCGGCGGAGCAGATCCTTGGAAGCCTGCACGTCCCCGTCGGCGAACAGCAGCCAGTCGACGTCCCCTGCTTCCGGTTGCCGGGAGGCCAGGTCCATGGCGTGGTTCTTCCCCAGCCAGCCCGCCGGAAGGTCATCGTTGCGGAGCACCCGGAGCCGGTCCGGATGCGCCGCTTCCCGCTGGCGGAGGATCTCTGTGCTGCCATCCGTCGAGCCATCATCCACCACCAGGATGCGGAGGACTGGATAGTCCTGCGCCAGCCATGAATCCAGTGCCTGGGCCAGTTCCTCAACCTCGTCCCGCACGGGAATGCAGAGGCAGATCGAGGGCGGATTGGAGGGCAGCTCCGGATCTGATTCCAGGTGGGGCAGCCTCGCCCAGTGGCGGCGGAGCAACACCAGGCCCAGCGTGATGGTCGCGGCGGAAGCCCAGCTGAGGAGATCGAGGAGGCTCATTCGTTCAAAGTTCTTTCAAAGTCGGAGGCTGTCCGGGTGCACGACTCCGACGGTAGCAGGTGCTTTAATGAAGGCGTTCCCCGCCGGATTCGAACTCCCATGCCTTTCGCCTTCCTGATGCACGACCCGCTGGCCGGCACCCTGATGCTGCTGGCGCTGCTCTGGCTGTCGGCGAAGGTGGGAGGCGAACTGGCCATGCGCCTGAAGCTGCCATCGGTGACAGGCGAGCTGGCGGTGGGCCTGGCGCTCGCAACCTTGCACCGAGCCTGGTCGGCTTTCCCTGATGTGGCGGCATCACCTGCCACGGAGTTGCTGGGGGGCCTCGGTGTGGTGGTGCTCATGTTCGCCGTAGGCCTGGAATCCACGGTGCCGCAGATGCTGAAGGTGGGCCTCGCCTCGTTGCGCGTGGCCGTCATCGGCGTGGTGCTGCCCATGGCCGCAGGTCTCGCGGGGGCTTGGCTCCTGCTGCCCCAAGGATCGCCCTTCATGCTGGATCTCTTCATTGCCGCCTGCCTCTGCGCCACCAGCATCGGGATCTCGGCGCAGGTGCTGCGGGAGAAGGGGGCCTCCGACTCCTTGGAGGGACGCATCATCGTCGGTGCCGCCGTGGTGGACGACGTGCTGGGCCTGCTGGTGCTGGTGGCCGTGTCTGGAATGGTGGCGGCTGCCTCCGGGGCCGTGGCGGGACCCGGTCTGATGAACACCCTGGCTCTGGCCCTCGGCTTCCTGGTGGTGGCGTTCACCCTGGGTCGCTTGGTCACACCATATCTTTTCAGCCTTGCCAGCCGCCTCCGCGGTGAAGAAGTGCTGCTGCCCCTAGGGCTGGGATTTGCCTTCCTGCTGGCCTGGCTGGGCAACCTCGCTGGGCTCGCCTCCATCGTGGGTGCCTATGCGGCAGGGCTCATTCTCGAACCCGCGCACATCGAGGATCTGGAACGCCGCGAGCGCCGCACCCTGGAGGAGCTGGTGCATCCATTGGTGACGGTACTATCGCCTCTGTTCTTTGTGCTCATGGGCGCCAAAGTCGACCCTGCGGCCCTCTTCAAGCCGGCCACGCTGGGGTTCGCGGCGCTGCTCGCGGTGTTGGGCGTGGCGGGGAAATACCTTGCCGGTTTCGGTGGCGGCAAGGGCACCCGCGCCGCGGTGGTGGGCTGGGGCATGGTGCCCCGGGGCGAGGTGGGCCTCATCTTCGTGGCGGCGGGCGCCCAGTTGCGCCTGAACGGCGCACCCCTGCTGAGTGCCGAAGTGCAGGCCGGTGTCATCGGCACCCTGCTGATCACCACCGTGGCCGGCCCCGTGGGGCTGGGGTGGGTGCTGCGGGGGCGGAGGCGATCCTGACGAAAAGACATCGCCATAGAGCATGCAGAGGAAAGGCAAAAGCCATTTCATCGGTGGTTTCCCTTATCTTTGGCTCTCAGCGTTGCCAACACAACGGTATGGGAGCGGCCTCGGCGGGCTTCTACAAGGGCGGCAATGGCAAGGACTATCCGCGCCTGCAGATTCTCACCGTGGTCGAGCTGCGGGAAGGCCGCAAGCGCCCCGAGTTCCCGGACCTGTCCATGGGCTCGTACACCTTCAAGAAAGCCAAGCGCGAGCGCCTCGACATGGCCGCCGAAACCCCCAACCTGTTCGAGGATTGATCCTCTCCTCCGGGCCAGCATCGATTACATGGCCAACACCCGGCGGAAGGTGGACGGGGTTCCCAATGTCGATCCCAGCTCTCAGCGCGCTTCGGCCGGGATCTCGGCCACGGGCACGGCCAGCGTCCGTCTGACCGGCAGGAAACACATGCCATCGGGCCCCTCGGTACAGGGCTGGTAGGTGATGACCAGTCGCACCGGATCTTCCAGGTCCCTGCCCTTCAGGCCCACGCTCACGATGCCCCGCCAAATGGGATCGCCTGCTTCATCCTGGCCCTGGGGGGGCGGCAGGGCGCCGAGCCGGAGGGTGCCTTTGGATGCCAGCGCGATCCGGAAGGCCCGGGCCTTGAGGTGCGTGCCGGGAGGGACCGTCAACGAGAGCACTCCGGCCTTCACCGAGAGGGCCATATCTTTCATGGGATCGAAGCCGGGACCGGCCTGGAGCACCAGGGGCGCCATCGCCATCAAAATGAAACGCAGGCTCGGCATGTCAGCGGCCTCCTGGCAGATCGGAAATCCGTGCCAAACCCGAGGTGGCCAGCAGGTCACCCGCTTCCGTGATGAGCGCGCCTTCCACGGACCTCGCGGATTCCAGCAGCTGGAGCCCCCGTTCCGACCCCAGCAGGAACGCGGCGGTCGCGAGCCGGCCGGCTTCGAAAGCTGTTGGCGCCACCACCGTCGCCGAGGCGATGCCCCGGGCCGGGTACCCGGTGGTGGCATCCAGGATGTGGTGATAGCGGATCCCATCGATTTCGAAGCAGCGCTCGTAGTCACCCGAGGTGGCGATGCCGCAGTCTTCCTTGGCCCGGATCCTGAAGCGGAAACGAGTGCGATCGCGGGGGTCCTGCACGCCGATCACCCAGGGTTTCCGGTCTCCGCGCCTCCCCACGGTGCGAACATCGCCGAGCAGGTTGACGAGGGCTGATTCGACACCTCGCATCTTGAGCAGCTCTGCAACCCGGTCGGCGGCGTATTCCTTGCCCACGCCGCCCAGGTCCAGTTCCATGGCTTCACGGGCCAGGCGGACCGTGCCATGCCGCAGCAGAACCGCACCGGCATCCACGCGAGGGAGGAGATCCCGGATCGATTCCTCTGAGGGCACCTCGGCCTTCCGGAAATCCCAAGCCTGCCTCAGGATGCCCACGGTGGGATCGAAGCGGCCCTCCGTGAGGCTGGCGAGATCCAGGGCGGCCTGAATCAGGAATTCCGTCTCGTCGTCGATGGCCACCGGTGAACCGCCAGCCGCATCGTTGATCTCGGAGACCACGCTGGTGGGCCGGTAGCGGGAGAACTTGGTCTCGATGCGTCGCGCCTCGGCCACGGCCTCGCGGGCCAGGGTCACCGCCGCCTCCCTGTCCCGGTCATCCACGAACTTGATCTCGGCTTGGCCGCCCATGAGGGCAATTCGGGTGGTGTAGAGGGTCCGTCCCTCGACGGAGGTCAGTACCGCCATTTCAGCCCCAGGGTGAACGTGGTGGTATTGAGATCGGCCGCTGAGGTGGCCGGACCCGAGTAGACCGCCGGGGAACTCAACGTGGCCGCAGTCTGGAGGGGCGTCAGCCGGTCCCGGCCATGTTGGAGCTGGTAGGTGCCTCCGAAGTTCAGCGTCAAGTTCTCCATGAGGTCCACCGACATACTGCATCCGAGCTGGACGCTATCCATGGCGGAAAGCCGGTAATCCGCCGACATGTAAGTCTGGGGGGCGGCAAACTGGGCGCCGTAGAAGGAGGCAGCGCTCTGGGTGTAGAAGCGCAACTGAGGCGTCAGGATCCAGCTATCATCGAGGTGCTGGTCATAGGTAAAATCCAGGGTGTGGGCCCTGATGCCCCAGTCGTCCCGGTAGTAGCGATAGGTGGTCTTGAGGGCGCCGTCCCATTCAAAATAGTGGGCCTGTTTGATGAAGTAGGCATCACGCACCCTGGTGTCAGGACGACGTTCGGACACGGTGTTGGTCCCCACCGGGACGATGAGGTAAGGCTCATTGAGGTCGCCCTTCAGATTCATCCGCGTGGTGCCGACGTCGAGGAGGTCATTCTCTCCGAAGGCCCAGGTCCACCCGAGGGCGTAGTCGTGTTCCTTCTTGGGAAATTGCAGGTTGGTGGTGACCGGTGCGACCGTGTCATCGGACCAGGAGAGCCCGTAGTGGAGGGTCCCTCGGCCCTCGAACATCGTCCAAGCATCCGAGATCCCGGAGCCTCTGGCAATGTAGTCCTTCTCCACCGAGTGGGAAAGGTCCACCGAGGGCAGATGGGCGCCTAACCGGAGGCTGTAGGTGATTCCCTCGGCCTTGCGATCATCCCTGAACTGGACCAAAGGGATCTTCCCCGCGGCATTGGTAGAGGTATGACCCGAGGCCGAGGTGCTGGTGGTTATGCTGAGGGTTGGATAAGCGCCCGTCGGCGAAGCGCCCGAGACAGCATCGTTGGACAGGACCAGGTCGATCTGACCGTAGGCGTCGCCCAGATCCTGGTGCAGCAGGAAGGTGGGATTCGCTACTTGGATCCGGCCATTGGATTCGTTGTAGAAGAGGTAGCGGAATTCCGCGGAGGACTGGGCCCGGGCTGCCCGGCCGCCCAGCATGCCGATTCCGGCGACGACCCATGGCATGCCCTGCACCACCAGGCGACCACGGCGCCGCGCAATGCGGGGGCGTTCAGTTGCAGCCACAGCCACCACCGGTAGCACCGCCGCTGCCGGCCGCCCCTTCCTTGCTGGAGTGGATGTGCTCCCGTTGCATGGCCGTGAGTTTGTCCCCGTCCAGGTTCATGATCGGGTCGGCCAGGTGCCCCCGGCGCCAGGCCTTCAGGGCCCCGGTGGCCTGGAGGCCCGAGGCCACATGCACATCCTTGATGGCACCAGTCCCGCCGAGCAGCGTGGTGACCGCAGCCCGCTCTTCCTGGATATGGGCTCCTCCTTCGAACCGGGCGGCGATGTGGCCTTCGCGATCGATCAGAAAGGTCGTGGGCATCGCCACCACCGAGTAGGTCTCGCCTGTCTGGCCGGTGGGATCGTGCAAAATCGTGAACCGCACGGGCACCCTCTCCAGGAAGGCCGTGGCCAAGGCTGGGTCCGAGTCCAGCGAGATCCCGACCACTTTCACACCCTGGCTGGCGAACCGGGTCTGGAGGTCATCCAACTCCGGAAGGCTCTTCCGGCAGGGACCGCACCAGGAAGCCCAGAAATCCACCACTACCACCTGCCCCTTCAGCGCCTCCAGCGAGAAGATTTTTCCGGCCTGGTCCATGAGCTGGATGGGTGGAGCGGTCTGTCCCGTATCCGCTGCGTGGAGCGTCACCACGGACAGGAGGAGGAAGGCAGAGCCGAGGCGCCGCCACCCTCGTGCCTCCAGGAAGCGGCGAGTCAAGGAAAGGGTGTGCATGGGGCTCCGGATGCAGAAGGATCCGGTGGTGGGAACCATCGGACCGGGGGAGTTGAAAATTGCCTGTAGTCCATCCTGTGTCAGGAAGCAGAGAAAGGGTTCCCAAAAAAGTGTTCCAACACTAAAATAGTTTCAAGAGATTTCTCCAGGGCCGCCGCCGCTGCGACTCCCATCCCCCCATGGGGAACCAGACCTAGTCCGCGGGCAGCTCCGGGACGAGGCTCTCCACGAAGGTGGCCTCCACGCGGAAGACCTCGCGGATGAGCGCTGCGGTGAGCACCTCGTGGGGCCTGCCGTTGCCCACGAGGCGGCCGCGATCCAGCACCAGTACCCGGTCGAAGCGGTAGGCGGCCCGCAGGTCGTGGAGGCTCACCACCACGGTGCCTCCGGCGTCCGTAAGGCGGCGGGCCAGACGCATCACCTCCAGGGCATGGCGCACGTCCAGCTGGGCCACGGGCTCGTCCCAAAGCTGGAGGGGGGCTCCGGTGGCCAGGGCCCGGGCCAGACCCACACGATGCCGTTCCCCCCCTGAAAGGCGCGTGACGGGGCGATCCGCGAGTTGGGCCAGGTCCAGCTCCGCCATGGCCTCGGCCACGCCGGCCTGGTCCTCGCCCCAGGCATAGCGGCCCTGGGCCACGACCTCGCGCACGGGGAAGGCGAACTCGAACTGCGTCTCCTGGCTCACCCAGGCCAGCCGCCGCCCCCGCTCCATCATGAGGATGCGCGACAGTGGCTGTCCATTCCACTGGATGGTCCCGCCCGCCGGAAGCAGCCCCGCCAGCGCCTGGATCAGGGTGGACTTGCCCGCCCCGTTCGGACCCACCATCGCCACGAGTTCGCCCGGCCCGAGCTCCAGCGACACCGCCTCCAGGCGGCCGGGCACCGTGAGGCTGGAGGCGTGGAGGGCGGGGATCATCGCGGTCTCCGCAACAGCCACAGAAAGAAGGGGCCGCCGATGAGCGACGTGACGACCCCGAGCCTCAAGCCCAGGGGGAAGGTCCGCGTGACCAGGTCGCAGACCAGCAGGAAGGAGGCTCCGCCCAGCATGGAATAGGGCAGCAGGCGGCGGTGGTCGGGGCCGAAGATCAGGCGCAGGACATGGGGCACCACCAGGCCCACGAAACCCACGATGCCCGCCACGGCCGTGGCCAGGGCGGTGAGGACCGTGGAGAGCACGATGAGCTGCCAGCGGAGGCGGCGCACATCCACGCCGAGGCTCTGGGCGCTCTGCTCGCCGAGGCTGAGGAGGTTCATGGCCCGGCCCAGGGGCAGCAGCATCAGGCAGGCCGCCAGGATGGCGGGGACCCCCATCCACACGTGCTCCCAGCTGCGGTTCTCCAGGCCGCCCATGAGCCAGAATAGGATCTGGGCATTCACCTCGAAGTGGCCGGAGGTGGTGGTGAGCAGGAAGCTGGTGCCGGCGCCCAGCAGCGCATTGAGGGCCACCCCGGACAGGAGGAGCCGCTCCGTGCCCGCGCCGCTCTGGGCGAGCAGGATCACCGCGCCGGTGGCTCCGAAGGCGCCGATCACCGAGGCCATCGGCAGGGCCCACATGGAGGCCGTGGCGAAGCCCAAGCCGGCGCCCAGCCCGGTGCTCAGCAAGGGCCCCAGGGCCAGCACTGCCACGGCACCCAGGGCCCCGCCGCTGCTCACGCCCAGCAGACCGGGGCTGGCCAGGGGATTGCGGAAGAAGGCCTGCATCACCGCCCCGCTGGCGCCGAGGGCGGCGCCCACCGCCAGGCCCACCAGGGCGCGGGGCAGGCGAAAGTCCCGCACCACCGTGCGCGCGATGTCGTCGGTGCCCCCCATGAAGGCGCCCGCCACCTGCCCGAAGCTAAGCCGCAGTTCGCCGAAGGCCAGAGAAGCCAGGAAGACCAGGATCAGTAGCGCCAGGAGGGCAGGGATGGCCAGGCGGGTTCTCACCGGAAGCGCTCTGGATGGAGGGCTCGGGCGAGGGCCTCATAGGTGGCGATGCGGTGGTGGGAGACGCTGGACATCAGCGGGCCAGGGATGGCCACGATCCGGCCGGCCTTAAAGGCAGGCAACACCCGGTAGCAGGGCAGTTCTCCCAGGCGAGCCCGGATGGTGTCGTCACCGGCCGCGATTAGCACCTCCACCTGCCAGACCAGCAGCTTCTCCGAGGGGGTCGGCGCGTGGCCCTTGAGACCGGCCTCGGCCGCGACATTCAGGGCGCCGGCGTGATCGCAGAGATCCTGGAAGGTGGTGCCGGCGCCAGCCGTGAATGGGTAGAGACCGGCACTGAGGACGCGCACGGGTCTCACGCCCTTCAGCCGAGCGGCCAGGGCCTCCACCCGGGCCCGGCACTGGGTGATGACTCCTTCGGCCCGGCCCTCCTGGCCCAGCTCACGCCCCAGGATGCGCAGGCTGACGTAGACATCCTCCAGCGTGTCGAAGCGGTCCAGCACCACCAGCCGGACCCCGGCCCGCTTGAGCAGGGCCAGGGTCTCGGGGCGGGTGTAGCTGGCGGCCAGCACCAGATCCGGACGGAAGCGCAGCACGCTTTCCGCGTCGCTGTCCTTGAGGGCGGGGAACCGCTTCGCCTCATCCACCACTGGGCTGAACTCCGCCTCATGGCTGATGTGGCTGAGGGCGGCGATCTGGCCCGGGTCCGCCAGGGCCAGCAGCAGCTCGTCCGTGCCCACCGACTGGCTCACCACCCGCCGGGGCCGCGCCGCCAGGAGAGGCAATGCGGATACCAGCAAGAGGACGAACAGGCGTGAAATGGTCCAACGGGGCATCACCACCTCCAGGTGGCGGACAGGGACCAGCGCGGACCCGACCCGGGGAAGCCGTAGACCAGCGCGGCGTTTCCATTCTGGTCGTAGCGGCCGCTGAGCCAATCCTGGACCGTCTGCTTCGGTTGCAGCAGATGCTCGCCGCGCAGGGCCAGGGTGAGGCCCTTCATGGGTTCGTGGGAAAGGCCCACGCTGAGGTCCTGGTAGGGCCTGACGGGGATCACGGCGTAGGTGGTGTCGCTCAGGTCGTAGCGGGATCCGACCTGGTCGAAGCGGATATCGCCGCGCCAGGCCTTCGTCTGGGCGAAGGCGGTCAGGGCGCCCGTGAAGAAGGGGTGGCGCACGATGGCCGTATTCTGCTGGCCGAACTCCTGCCCGGGTGCGTTATGGTCCAGGTCTCGGGTCTCCTGGCTGCGCAGGATCAGTTCCCAGCCGAAGGCCACGTCGCGGCCACCCCGCCAGCCCAGGGCGCCTTCCAGGCTCTGGGCGCGGATGTTTCCCTGGTTCGCGTAGTGCGAGGTGAAGAGGGGCGGATAGGCGAAGCTGGTGTCGTAGACATAGGCCAGCAGGTCGGAGATGAGTGTGCGTTGGGCTTCGAGACGGTATTCCCAGTGCTCCGCGCAGAGGCCCGTGGCGCCGATTTGTATGGTACGGCTGCGCTCGGGCGAGATGGGGTAGGCCCTCCCGTCCTGGCTTTCGGCCTCGGCGTTCAGGGCGAACTCCGTGGTGTTGGGCATGCGGAATCCCTGGCCCGAGCTGGCGTAGAGGCGGAGCTCCGGGCGGAGCACCCAGTTGAGGCCCGTGCGCCAGGTGCCGGCTTCCGCACTGCCGGCGCGGCTGCGGAGGCCGGAATCCAGCCGGGTCAGGTCGCGGTGGCCCCCATCGCGGCGCAGGCCTGCCACCCAGTCCAGCCCCTCGGCCAGCGTCCACCGTTCTTCCAGGGCCCCGGCCAGATCGTGGCCCTCGCCGCGGTAGTGAACATTGGCTCCAAAGGGGGGGATGGACGGGTCGTAGTAGTTCATCGCATGGCTGGTGTCCTGGCTGCCCTCGATCCGGCCCGAGAGGCGGAAGGTGCGTGTGGGCGTCCACGTCAGGGTGAGCTGGTCCGCCACCCGGCGGAAATCCCGGTCCGTCTGCTGGCGCTGGGGACCATCGGGATCGGCGCTGTTGCCCGACAGCGCCTGGAGGGTGTCCTCCAGCACAAGCCCCGGCGCCAGGGACCAGCGGAGGCTGGCCCCCCAGCTTTCCTGCCGGGCCTGGGTCTCGCGGTTCGGTTCATAGTCGCGAAGGGTGATGTAACTCGCGTTGGTGAGGGTGGTGAAGGGCACGGAGGCCGTCTGGCCGCTGTTGCGGTAGAACCCCGTGAGTTCCGCTGCGCCAAGGGTGGTGCCCAGGCGCAGGAAGCCCCCGGTCTGGCGGAACTCGTCGCCGGGAAAGCCGTTGTTCTGCTTCTCGGCGGCACCGCCGGCGGCGATCCAGCCCTGGGCGCCGGCCAGCTGCACCTGCGTGGTGCTCCCGATCTGGCCATCGGTTCCAGCCTTCAGGCCAACCTGGCCGTGGAAGCCTTCGGCGCCCCGCCCCAGGCTGGTCAGCGCGATGACGCCGCCGATGGCATCGCTGCCATAGAGCACCGACGACGGTCCCAGCACCAGCTCCACCCGAGTGATGCCAATCAGGCTGAGGGCGCCGAGGTCGGGGCTGATGGCGGTGGGATCATTGAGGCGCATCCCGTCCAGCACCACCACGACATTCTTGCTCAGGGTGCCGTTGAGGAAGGCGGAGGCCGCCGCGCCCATGCCGCCGCTGGGCATCACGGCCCCGGGCTGGAGCGCCTCCAGCAGCTCGGACAGCGTGCGGCTGCCGAGGCGGGCCAGTTCGTCGGCCTCGACGATGCGCACCGGCGCCGGAGTGCGGGTGACCTCCACGGGCTGAGCCTCGGCGCTGACGGTGACCGTGGCCTCGCCGGGCTTGAGGTCGGACTCGGCCCCGAGAGCCGCCGCAGGCGACGCCGCCTGAGAGAAGACGGACAGGGTCGCCAGGGAGAAGAGAACTCGGGAATGACCCATCATGCCTCCACGCATGAAGCCGCGGCGGCAGGGCGGATCCCNNCCCGCGACGGGGGGTGAGGTGCAGGACCGGTCTCCGGACTCGCACGCGACAGGGGCCTTGCAGCTCCCCTCAAACCTTCCCAGGACGATTCCCAGTGGTCTGAGCTTGAGGTCTCACGCCCCTGATCCCGGAATGGGGGGCCGTGGTGCTTACCGTTGCGGGGCAGTGCAGGGTTCTCACCTGCTTCCCGAACATCCAACACTGAATTGTCAGGGACTCAGAGAACCACGGTTGCAACGCCCGGCGCAAGTAGAATGGAGGACATGAGCATGCAGCAGGAGCGAAGTGCCACTTTGGCGAAGCCGAAGCCCGAAGGGCGCGGCGCAGGGAGGCTCCGACTCGGCAAGCGGAGCGAGCTGGAGCACGCGCAGCGTGCGATAGGCGGAGGCGACGCGTGAACGCACCCATCGGCATCATCGGCGGCAGTGGCCTCTACCGGATGGAGGGCCTGGCCCTCGACCGGGCAGTGGCAGTGAAGACGCCGTTCGGCGATCCTTCGGACTCAGTGCACCTGGGCAACCTGGATGGCGCCCCCGTGGCCTTCCTGGCCCGCCACGGCGAAGGCCACCGCTTCACGCCCAGCGAGGTGAATTACCGCGCCAACCTCTGGGCCCTGAAATCCCTGGGGGTCGAACGGCTGATCTGCGTGTCCGCCGTGGGCAGCCTCCAGGCCCGCCACCGGCCCGGCGAACTGCGGCTGGTGAGCCAGTTCATCGACAAGACGCGCCACCGCAAGGACACCTTCTTCGGCGCAGGACTGGTGGCCCACGTGAGTTTTGCCGAGCCCACCTGCGCCCGGGTGTCCGAAATCCTGATGTCGGCAGGTCAGGCCCTGTCCCTGCCCATCGAAGGCGACGCGCTCTACGTATGCATGGAGGGTCCGGCCTTCTCCACCCGGGCAGAAAGCCGCCTGCACCAGAGTTGGGGCGCGGACCTCATCGGCATGACCCAGGTGACCGAGGCCAGGTTGGCCCGGGAAGCGGAGTTATGCTACGCCTGCATCGCCCTGGTGACGGACTACGATGCCTGGCGCGAGGAGGAGGACGGCGTGGATGCGACCTCGGTGATGGAGGTCATGCACGCCAACGTAGACAAGGCCAAGCGCCTGCTGCGCAAGGTGGTGCCCCAGCTCTCCGGCACGCCCAGATCCTGCCCCTGCGGACACTCCCTGAAGACCGCGCTCTTCACGGCGCCCGAGGCGGTGACGTCCGAGGCCCGGCAGCGGTTGGACCTCCTGGTGGGCCGGTATGGGTACGGCGTGGTGCGCTGATGGCCAAGTCCCAAGGCCCAGCCCAGCCCAGCCCCAAGCTCCAGGCCTTGCTGAAGGACTTCCAGCAGATCGCCAGCATGTCGGGCTACCTGAATCATGCCTTCGATCCGCCGCAGCTGCGGCTCTTCTTCACGCTCTACGGCCGCGTGATGGTGGCTTCGCCGGAACAGGGTCTCTCCCTCACACCCCAGCTACAGGCCTGGTGCGACGCGGTTTCCAACCGTCTGCGCGAAGGCAGCTCCGGCACCATCATGGCGCCCCAGGTGCAGGTCAGCGCCCCCCAGACCATGCCCGACGGTCGCGACTACCTCGTGGCTACCCTCACCTTCAATACCAAGGTCACCGAGACCTCCTACCTGCGCATCCGCACCGCCATCCTCGCCGCCTACCAGGACGCCGTGAAGATGCGGGAAGTGGGGTTCAGCGTGGGACCTCCCATGCCTGGTCCAATGGATGCACCGGTCGCACAGCCTGATTCGGTTCCGTCCTCAAACGGGATGGATGAACCTAGTCAGAGCGCCACCTGAACATCTAATTGAGCATGGACTCATCGGGTTCCCATACCCGTAGTTCCCGGATGCCCTCTGACCCTTGGTTCATTCCGGCTCCTCAAGACAAATCAAAACCGGTGAGAAACGGTGAGGAACGGTGAAACTGCACTTGTCCTGCTCACTGTTCATCACTGTTCCTCACCGGTCCAATTCGGTTCTTCACCGGGTGTCCCGGTCTCACTGGTTTACGTAAGCCCCTCGGTATCCTGATGGCCTCTCCTGTGCGAGGGTTCCGGAATGCCCATGACTCGCTGCCTCATCCACTGCCGCCCCTTGGTTATCCTGATCGCGACGGCGGCCAGCACGGCCACGATTGGCGCGGAGTCCATAGCGCTTCCCTTCAAGCCTTTTCCAGTTCCCGGAGGCGTAGCTATCGTTCCCGTCCAAGGTAGGAACCAGGCGCCCAAAGTGACCTATCGCGGTGAGCCGGTGCTGACGCGGCGTACGCCCATAGGTTGGGTGGCGGTGGTGGGAATTCCGCTGAGCGCGAAGGCGGGCCGGGACTCGATCGACGTGGAGGGACATGAGGTGCCGTTCACCATTAAACCGAAGCGGTACCCTGAACAGCGGCTGCATCTGGAGAACCAGCGGCAGGTGAATCCCACCCCCGAGGATGAGGCGCGCATCACCAGGGAACAGGTCCTCATGGGGCCGGCCTGGAAGGCGTGGCCGGAAGGGTTCAATCCGACCCTGGGCTTCCGCCAGCCCACGCCGGGGAGTCTCACCAGTTCCTTCGGCCTGCGCCGGGTCTTCAACGGCGAGGCCCGCGCCCCCCACTCGGGCCTGGACATCAAGGCCCCCGAGGGTCAGGCCGTGCGCGCTCCCGCCGCGGGCGTGGTGCTGCTGACGGGCGATTTCTTCTTCAGCGGCAACACCGTGATCCTGGCCCATGGCGAGGGCGTGGTCAGCCTCTTCGCCCACCTGTCGAAGGTCACCGTGACCGAGGGCCAAGCGCTTAAGGCCGGGGATCTGTTGGGTGAGGTAGGCAAGACAGGGCGGGCCACCGGGCCCCACCTGCACTGGTCCCTGAGCCTCAATAATGCCCGGGTGGATCCCCGGATCTTCCTGCAGGGCCGGTGAGGCTCATCAGGTGGCTCGATGCCCCTTCGTCTGCACGAGGATCACGCCGAGGATGGCGATGGCACCGCCGAGGATCGTGAGCAGGGCGGGAATCTCGCCCAGCCACACCCAGGCGATGAAACTGGCGATCACCGGGGACAGGTACAGGAAGCTCGAGAGCAGGGAGGCGGGCATCCGGGCGAGGGCGTAGTTCCACAGGACGTACGCGATGGCGGCCGGGAAGATGCCCAGGTAGATCACGGCGAAGGTGGCGGGCGGCGCGGCCACGCGGAATTGCCGGATCAGACCGGGCAGGAAGATGAAGAGGGGAAGGGTGCCCGCCCAGATCGCGTAGCTGGTGAATTCGAGCGCTACATAGCGCCGGAGGCCCTTCTTCGACAGGATGTTGAAGGCGGCCGCCACCACCGCGGACAGCAGGATGAGCAAGGCTCCAGGCGTGAAGTGCAGGCCCCCGCCACCACTGAGGGCGATCAGCGCCACCCCCGCGAAGGCCAGCAGGATGCCGCTCCAGCCCAGGCGCGTCAGCCGTTCCTGCAAGAACATGGCCGAGAGCAGGGCCGTGAACACGGGTGCGGCGGAAATGAGCAGGGAAGCGGCCCCGGCCTGGACCGTCACTTCCCCGAAGTTCAGGGCGACGTGGTAGATGCTGATGCCCAGCAGGCCGGCGAGGCCGATCCCCGGCAGATCGGAGCGGGCCGGCAGGCGCATCCGGGTCGCCAGGCCGTAGAGGGCCAGCGCCGCGGAGGCGGTGCTGAAGCGCAGCAGGGCCAACTCGCCGGGGCCATAGCCATCCGTGCCGATGCCTCCCGAGGGGGTGATCCGCATGCCGGCCCGGATGCCCGCGAAGGCGGAAGCCCACAGCAGCAGCACCCCTGCGATGGCCATCCAGGTCCGGGAATCACGTCTCCAAGTCATGGCTCCAGACTAACGGAGAAGCACTAGGGTCTGTTTTCAAAGTGGATGCGAGCCGCGACGGGTCCAACCGCGTGATCCAGCAAGGATGTGGCCGTAGGGCGACGTGGTTCGTCGTTCAAGGCCGCAGACGCAGCTGGGCGCGCGGCTGGCCCCGTCCCGGAGGTCAAGGGGCGGCGCCCGGCGCGATACTGCGTCAAGCTCCTCGCCAATAGTACCGCTATTGCCATCGTCGCCTTCCTTGCCTCACTTGGGCGGCGCCCCTTGCGCGGCCACACCCCACTCTGAAAACAGACCCTAAGGATGCGGCGCAGGCAATCGCTCCCGCAAGGCGGCGCAGGCTCTGGCCCGGTGGCTGAGGGTATGCTTGGTGCCGCTGGGCAGTTCGCCGAAGGTCTGGTCGAAGCCGTCAGGGATGAAGATGGGATCGTAGCCGAAGCCGTTCTCGCCGCGATGCTCGAAGGCCAAGGTGCCCTCCACGGCGCCGCTGACGGTGAAGGGTTCCCCGTGCAGTCGGCTCGGCATGGGTGTGAAGGCCAGCACGCAGACAAACCGGGCCGTGCGGTCGACGCCTTCGGGCAGCATGGCCAGCAGGCGATGGTTCCTGTCGAGGTAGGAGGGCAGGTCCAGCGCGAAGCGTGCGCTCAGCACGCCGGGGCCACCCCACAGCGCGTCCACGCAAAGCCCCGAATCGTCCGCCAGCACACCATCCACGGACTCGGTGCCGTGCTCAAGCCACCAGGCCCGGGCGCCTTTGGCCTTCTGCAATGCATTGTCCTGAAAAAAGGCGCCCGTTTCCGGGAGTTCGGGCGCATCGGCGGGCCACAGCACGAACTGAAGGTCCGGCAGCAGCGCGGAGAATTCCCGTAGCTTGCCGGCGTTTCGGGAGGCTAGGAGGACCTTCAGCATGGAGGCATCACCTGTTTGCCAAAGACAAAGAATTGATGAAGCGGAGGAAAGCAGAGAGAGGGAGGAGAGCGGAGAAAAGATTGTGAATCACTTCCTCCGCTCTCCTCCGCACCTCCGTTGTCCTCCGCTTATTGATTTTTTTCAGCGCATAGAGTCCCGAGGCGTTCAACATCCGATCACTTCGGTGTACCAGCTGCGGGCCCGTTCGGGGGTCATGGGGCCGTGGACGAGGGCGCGGCCGTCGGCAAACAGGGTGATCTCGTCGGCGCCCTCGCGGCCCTTGAGCATCATCCCCGCCAGCCGCCAGGGGCTGCGGGTGCGGGTCTCCAGGCGGTCCTTCAGGGTCGCGAGGTCCAGCCTTCCCGGCGGGTTCACGCGGATCTGCACCCCCTCGAGGCCGCAGAGGGCACTGGCCTTGAGGCTCCAGCGGGCATCGAGGAATTCGGTGATCCGATCCGTGCAGAAGCGGCAGCGGGTCCTGGGCGGCTTCAGGAACTGGCGTTCGTTGTTCCAGAAATCGAAGCGCACGAGTTCAGCGTGGGCCTGTTTGCCGGTGAGCACTTTCATGGCCTCCAGGGCCGCCCAGCTGCCGATGATGCCCACGGCGGGACCCAGCACGCCTGCGCTGTCGCAAGTATCCACGTCGCCGCCGGCCGGAGGTTCCTCGAGGAGGCAGCGCAGACAGGGGGTATGCGGCGGGTTCAGGGGCCAGACGACGCCTTCGCCGCCGATGGCGCCCGCGTAGATCCAGGGCGTGCCGGTGAGAATGGCCACGTCGTTGATGAGGAAGCGGGCCTCGAAGTTGTCGGTGCCGTCGCAGATGAGGTCGAAGCCCGATAGCAGCTCCCGGGCATTGCCGCTGGTGAGGTCCGCCACGACCGAGTTCAGCTGGATGCCGGAGTTGGCCTCGGCCAGGCGCCCCGCAGCCACCTCGGCCTTGGCCCTGCCCAGGTCGGATTCACCATAGAGCAGCTGGCGCTGAAGGTTGGAAGCTTCCACCAGGTCCCGGTCGATCAGGGTGAGGTGGCCCACGCCGGCCCGGGCCAGCCAGGGCGCGATGACGGAGCCCAGGGCCCCGAGCCCCAGCACCGCCACCCGCTTCGAACGCAGCGCCTCATCGGCCTCGCGGCCGAGATAAAGGCGCTGTTTCGAGTAGCGGTCGGACATGGGGAGTCCTTAATCTTCAAGTCTTCAGTCTTCAGTCTTCAGTCCTCAGTCTAAAAGCAACGGCGCCCCACCGGGGCGCCGCATTGACCATAGACATCTGGCGACGCATGCGCCGCCCGATAGAGACTCAGGACTGAAGACTCAAGATTGAATGCTAGTTTCCGACCTTGGCTCCCTCGGCCATGGCCTTCTCATATTCGGCCTGGAGCCGGCTGGCGTCGGAAATGGCGAACTTGTAGACGTACTCGAAGCGGTCGGCGCCCTTGGTGAGGGCGAGGATCACTTCATAGACACCTTCACCGGTCACTTCGAAGGGGCTGGCGATGACGTTGAAGGTGCCTTCCTTGGCGCCCTCAGGGATCTGAACGTCGCTGTCGCGGATCACGTCCTTGCGGTCGCCGGTGGGGCTCACGATGGAGAAGCCGAACTTGAACTGGCCGTCCATGCGGGAGAAGCGGGTATAGAAGCACACCTTGGGCAGGGTGAAGGGAACCTGGGGCACCACGATGTGATGGTCGTACAGACCCATCAGGGAGGTCTTGCCCCCCATTTCCTGACGGATGTCGTCGCAAAGCAGCGTGAATTCGTGCTTGGGGGCCTTGATCTGAACTTCTTGCATGGGGGCTCCGTAAAGAGGGGGCAGTCTTGGGTGAAGGGAAAGTTTACCCTTGAAGTCGGCCCCATCCAACCCTGGGTTGGTGGGGACACCCGGGAGTCTGCATGCGGCACTGGTTCTTGATTTTATTGATCACCTTGGGTCTCCAGGGTCAAGAGGCCCGGATTCAGATCCTTGGAACCACGGACCTGCATGGACACGTGCGGGCCGAGGACACCTATAGCCTGCAGCCCATGAACCAGGGCTGGGCAAAGGTCACAACTCTGATCCGCCGGCAGAAGGCGCTGAACCCGAACACGATCCTGGTGGATTGTGGGGACACCCTCCAGGGCGAACCGCTTAATTACGTGCGGAATGTGCTGAGAAGGGATCTTCCCGAGCCGAGCATCGCCATCATGGATGCCCTCGGCTATGCGGCGATGGCGGTGGGCAACCATGATTTCGATTTCGGGCTGCCGTTGCTGCGGGAAGTCGAGGGCCAGGCGAAGTTCCCCTTCCTGTCGGCCAATACGGTCGATGCCAAGGGCCAGCAAGGTTTCCAGACCCACACCCTGGTGACAGTGGCGGGCATCCGCGTGGCCATTCTGGGATTCACGACGCCCGGGGTCCCCGCCATGACCGAGCCGGGCAACTACGAGGGGCTGGTCTTCAGAGACATCGTGAGCGTGGCCAAGGTCCTGGTCCCCAAGCTCCGGGGAGAGGACAAGGCCGATGTGGTGATCGTCCTGATGCATTCCGGGCTCGGAGCCCTGGAGGGCCGGGAGGGTGATGAGAACGAGGCCCTGAGATTGGCGGACCAGGTGCCGGGTCTGGATGCCATCTTCACCGGCCACACGCACCAGGCGATCGCAGTCGAGCACAAGGGCATTCCCATCGTCCAGGCCCAGTGCTTCGGCCGGGCCCTGGCCGAGGTGGACCTGGACCTCCGTCAGGAGCGGGGACGCTGGCGGGTGGTGGCCCGCTCGGAGCGCCTGCTGAAGCCCGATGACCAGACGGCCAGCGATCCTGAGGTGCAGCGGCTCACGGCGGACCTCCAGGCCGCCACGGACCGCTACCTGGACACGGCCGCCACGAACCTCTTGGTGGACCTGGACAGCCGCTGGTCGCGCATGGAGGACACGGCCCTCATGCAACTCCTTCACCAGGTGCAGCGCCAGGCCACAGGGGCCCAGCTCTCGGCGGCGGCCTGCCCCGGACCCAAGCTCTTCATTCCCAAGGGACCCACCAGCGTCCGGCAGTTCTATGCACTGGCACCCTTTGAGAACCAGCTGGCCAGGATCCGCGTGACGGGGGACCAGCTGAAGCGGTACCTGGAACACAGCGCACGGCACTACACCCGCAGCTGGGAGCCGGAGCTCTACAACCGGGACGTCCCCTTCTACAACTTCGACGTGGTGGATGGCGTGAGCTACGCCCTGGATCTGGGCCAGCCGGTGGGCAGCCGGGTCCTGAACCTCAGCTACCGGGGGAAGCCCGTAACCCCCGCACAGACCTTCACCCTGGCGATCACCACCTACCGTCTGCGTGGCGGCGGTGGCTACATGGGGGCCATCGGCTTCACGGGCGCCCCTGAGCTGATCACCAAGGTCTCCCAGCGCAACCTGCTCCTCGAGTACGTGCTGGGCCATGCCTCCCTGAATCCCGCGCCCACAAACACCTGGCGCACCATCCCCTACCTGGACCGCGAGCGGGTGCTGAACCTGGCGCACTGAGCGGGCGGCAATCTCCTAAATCTTTGCCGCGAATTCCAGGATCCGCTTCAGCAGCACATCTGGGCTCAGACCTTCTTCGTCCAACAGGCGCTTGGGGTCGCCGTGGTGGACCAGGTGGTCCGGGACGGCGGAGCGGAGCAGAGGGCGGAGGATGCCAGCATCCGCCATGGACTCGGCCACGGCGCTGCCAAATCCGCCCGGAGCGCAGCCTTCTTCAAGCGTCACCACGCCCTTGCAGCGGGTGGCCCAGGCGTGGATGAGAGCTGTATCCAGCGGTTTCAGGAAGCGGGCATTGATGACGGCGCAGGACAGGCCCTTGCCCGCCAGGGTCCCTGCGAGCTTCAGGGCCGGATCCACCATGGAGCCCAGCGCGCAGAGCAGGAGGTCCTCGCCTTCGCGGAGCAGTTCCCCCTTCCCGATGGGCAGGGCCGCGATGGGGTCCTCGAGGGCCACGCCCAGGCCGTTGCCCCGGGGGTAACGGAGGGCGGCCGGGTGGCCGCAGTAGAGGGCCGTCATCAGCATCCGGCGCAACTCGTTCTCGTCCTTCGGCGCCATGAGGATGATATTGGGCAGGCAGCGGAGGTAGGCCAGGTCGTACAGGCCATGGTGGGTGGGGCCGTCGGCGCCCACGATGCCCGCGCGATCCAGGGCGAAGGTCACGGGCAGGTCCTGGATGCAGACATCGTGGGCCACCTGGTCGAAGCCCCGCTGCAGGAAGGTGCTGTAGATGGCGCAGACGGGCCGCATGCCCTGGGCCGCGAGCCCGGCGGCGAAGGTGACGGCGTGCTGTTCGGCGATGCCCACGTCGAAGCAGCGGTCCGGGAAGGCCTTCTGGAAGAAGTTCATGCCCGTGCCGTCCAGCATGGCGGCAGTGATGCCCACGATCTTCTCGTCGTTCCTGGCCAGCTCGACCAGGGTCTTGCCGAACACGCTGGTGTAGCTCGGCGAGGAGGGCTTCGTCGGATCCACCACGACCTTGACCATCTCGCCGGCTTCCGCGTCGAAGGCGGTGACGCCGTGCCACTTCAGGGGATCCAGCACGGCGGGCTCGTAGCCGTAGCCCTTCTTGGTCTGCACGTGCAGCAGGACCGGGCCGTCCTTCATCTTCTCCTTGGCCTCGACGAGGGCCTTGGAGGTGGCGTTCACATCGTGGCCGTTGACAGGCCCCATGTAGCGGAAGCCCAGGTCCTCGAAGAGCAGGCCGGGCACCATGAGCCGCTTGAAACTCTCCTCGCTCCACTTGGCGGCCTTGGCGACCCCCTTGCTCAGGCCCTCGAGGGGGATGGCCCGGATGGCGTGCTCGATGCGATCCCGCCACCGGTGGTAGTACTGGCCGGACATGATCTGGTTGAGGTAGCCCTGGAGCGAGCCCACGTTGGGGTTGATGCTCATGTCGTTGTCGTTGAGGATCACCAGGAAGTTCTTCGTCTCGAGGTAACCCGCCTGGTTCAGGGCCTCGAAGGCCATGCCGGCCGTCATGGAGCCGTCGCCGATGACGGCGATGCAGGCATGGTCCTGATGCTGGAGATCCCGGGCCTTGGCCATGCCGAGCGCCGCGGAAATGCTGGTGCTGGCGTGGCCGGCGCCGAAGTGGTCGTAGGGGCTTTCATCCCGCTTGAGGAAGCCGGACAGCCCATGGTGCTGGCGCAGGGTGGGAAAGCGGTCCTTGCGGCCTGTGAGGATCTTGTGGGGATAGGCCTGGTGGCCCACATCCCACACGATGCGGTCCTGCAGGAAGTCGAAGTTGTGGAAGAGCGCCACGGTGAGTTCGACGGTGCCGAGGTTCGAGCTGAAATGCCCGCCGGTTTCCGATACCGAGGCGATCAGGAAGGCACGGACCTCCATGGCCAACTGTTCCAGCTGCACCGGCGTGAAGTGCCTCACCTGCTGGGGGGCGGCCAGGGAATCCAGCAGCGGATAGAGGCTGGCGGGGGTCGTCACGAGGGGGCCTACTTGGCCCGCAGCGCCAGGTATCGCGCCCAGGCTGCCAAGGAATTCCGGTTGGGAAGGGATGCTAGATGACATAGGGCGGTCTCGGTGGCTTCTTCAAGGGCTTTGCGTGCTCCGTCCAGGCCCAGGAGGGAGGGGTAGGTGATCTTACCCCTGCCCGCATCTTTTCCGGCGCGCTTGCCCAGATCCGCGTCCGTGGCAGTGGCATCCAGAATGTCATCCTGGATCTGGAAAGCCAGTCCGATGGCCTCACCGTAGGCCCTTAGGGCGGACCGTTCCACAGGGGCCGCTCCGCCCAGCACCGCACCGATCTCGACCGCTGCGCGCAGCAGGGCGCCGGTCTTCAGGCGGTGGATGAGGCGGAGGTGATCCAGATCGTAGGCGGCCAGCGTCTCGCCCTCTAAGTCCAGGGCCTGCCCGCCCGCCATGCCCCGCCAGCCGGCTCCCTCTGCGAGCAGGGCCAGGGCTTCGGCGCGCTTCCCAGGGTCCAGGTCGGCGGCGGCCAGCACCCCGAAGGCCTCGGTCAACAGGGCGTCGCCCGCGAGGACCGCGTGGCCCTCCCCGAAGACCTTGTGGTTGGTGGGTCGTCCTCGACGCAGATCATCGTCGTCCATGGCCGGCAGGTCGTCNNGTGGATCAGCGAGTAGGTGTGGACGTATTCCAGCGCGAGGGCGCCGGGCAGCGCCTCGGCCGAGGTGCCGCCGACGGCTTCGCAGGCCAGGATGCAGAGCACGGGGCGCACCCGCTTGCCGCCGGCCTCCAGGCTGTAGCGCATGGCCTCGCCGAGCTGCATGGCATCGCCCTGTCGGAATGGGACTGTCAGCTCCGCGTCCAGGAGCGGGATCAGCCGGTCCCGATCGGCCTGGACCTGGGCAGAGGCCTCGCTCACCGGGACCCCTTGGCCTCGTCCAGGGGTTCCGCGCGGTACTCGCCACCCAGGCCGGCCTTCAGGACCTCGACCCGGCGCTGGGCCTCGGCCAGCTGCTTCTGGAGGCCCTGGCTCAGCTGCACGCCCTCCTCGAAGCGGGCCAGGGCGTCCTCCAGACTGAGACTGCCGGATTCGAGCTGCTGCACCAGCGTCTCGAGCCGGTCCAGGCCATCGTCGAAGGAGGGTTGGGTGCTCATGGGGAATCCAAGGAAAGGGGCCCGCGAGGGCCCCGACCAGTCTAGGGGAAACCCTGGCTCAACGCTTGCCCTTCATCGCGTTCTTCATCTCCTTGCCACCATCTTTCATGGTGTAGTCCGAGGGCAGCGCCCAGGTGGCGTCGGGGATGGGTGCGGTGGAGATGGCCGTCGCCTCGGTGGTGAGGTCCATGCCCATGAGGCCGGTAATGTGGGTGCGGAGGGGCACGCCCTTGAGGCGGGCCGTTTCCTCATAGACCCGCTTGAACAGGACCCCGGCCTGTCCGGGCATCCGGTTCAGCATGGACATGGCCTTCGCGTAGTCCTTGATGGGGATATGGAGAGAGGGATCCACACTCAGTTCCTCGATCATCTTCCCCAGGGTGATCCGGACCTTTTTGCAGGGACGGCCGAGGATTGTGTCCATCCCGAGCTGTTCCACTTTCACCTCGGAGACGTCGCCAAACATCATTTTCGTCACCATCTCCGGCATGCCGGCCATCTGCTCCTCCATGGCCTGCATGGCGTCCTGGATGTCCTGGAAGGTCATTTTGGTGATGACCTTCTTGCCATGGTCGATGCTGTAAATGACCTCCTGCCCATAGTCCACGAAACTGTCGGTCTTCGCCCCGGCGTGGTTGACGCGCATCTTGCTGGCGCTGAAGTACTGGACCTGGGTTCCTTCCTTGGCCGCGGTGCCCTTACCTGTGACCTGGCTGGTGATGGTGAGATCACTGGCCACGAGGGTGGCAACCGATAGGATGGCGATAAAAACAGAGGCCACAACGGTTTTCATGGGAACGCTCCGGGGGTTTGGAATTCAGAGCATACGCCGCGACCCTTACCGAAGCCAGGGCACTTTGAGGTACCTTCAAGGTGGGGGTGTTCATGGCCCGGGTACTCGTGGTGGATGACAGCAAGGAGACCTGTGAGTTCCTGGAGGAGCTCCTAGGCACCATGGGGCTCGAGGTCATCAAGGCCACCCATCCCGACCGGGCCATTGAACTATTGCATCAAGAGCCTTTCGACCTGTTGCTCTCGGATATCAACCTGGAGGCCAAGAAGGACGGGTTGGATCTGCTGAGAGAGGCCAAACCCCTGGGCGTGGACACGATCCTGCTTTCGGGTTTCGGCACCCTGGAGACGGCCATCGAAGCCGTCCGGGAAGGAGCTTTCGACTTTCTGAGCAAACCTTGGAACAACGAGGAGCTGAAGGCCCTTGTGACCCGCGCCATTGCCCGCCGACAGTCCAGTGGCCAGGGAGTGGCGCAGGGGGCCTCCCCCAAAGGGAGACGAAGCCTGATGATCGGCTCGAGCCCAAGGATGATGGCCGTCTACAAGACCATCGCGAGTCTGCAGAACAGCCGGGCCACAGTGCTCATCACCGGCGAGAGCGGGACGGGCAAGGAACTGGTGGCCCGGAGCATTCACTTGTCCAGTGACCGCCGGGACCGGGCCTTCGTGGCGGTGAACTGCGGCGCGCTGACGGAGACGCTCCTGGAATCCGAGCTGTTTGGCCATGTGAAGGGCTCTTTCACCGGTGCTATCGGCGAGAAGCCCGGCCTTTTCGAAGAGGCCTCCGGCGGAACGATCTTCCTGGATGAAATCGGCGAGACGAGCCAAAGCTTCCAAGTGAGGCTGCTCCGGGTGCTGCAGGAGCAGGAGATCCGCCGGGTCGGCGGCAACAAGACCATCAAGGTGGACTCCCGGGTGATCGCGGCTACCAACCGTGATCTGCAGGTGATGGTCAAGGCCGGGACCTTCCGTGAGGATCTGTATTATCGGCTCAGCGTCGTGGAACTGGCCGTGCCTTCCTTGCGGGATCGACGGGAGGATATCCCGGCCCTGATCGACCACTTCCTTTCGGAGTTCGGACGCAAGGATGAGCAAACTTATCAATTGCATCCTGAAGCCCGACGGGTTCTCGAGGCGTATTCCTGGCCGGGGAATGTGCGCGAACTGAGCAATGCCGTGGAGAATCTCACCCAGCTGAGCCGAGGTCTGGAGATCACCGTGGACGATCTTCCGGCCAAGATCCAGGCGGATGTGCTTAAAAAAGCGCTGCGTAGGCCGGAACCCGGCGACGAGGTTCCTTCGATCATCGAGGATTGGCCCACATTGGACGAACTGGAGCAGCGGTACATCCAAGTCCTGGTGGGAAAGCATAAGGAAAAACAGCGCATCGCTGAAATCCTGGGGGTGGATCGGACCACCCTCTATCGGAAGCTAAAGCGGTATGGATTCCATGAGGGAGATTAGCTGACTCCCAGAGCCAGAATCGTCGCAGCCTGCCACAGGTTGCAGAACGCAACGGGGTAGAGCCAGGTAGCTAAAATTTAAGTTGTTTATTTTGAATAATTTAACTTTGGCCCCAAATATGCTTTCTCTAGAGCGATTCCGGCCGTGCCGGATAACCCCAGGGAGAACCCCATGAAGAAGCTTGCCGCGCTGCTTATCGCCGCCGCTCTGATCAGCCCCGTCTTCGCCGAAGAGGCCAAGAAGCCTGAAGTGAAGAAGACCGAGAAGGTCGAAGTCAAGAAGACCGAAGTCAAGAAGGTCGATGGCAAAAAGGTCGAAGTCAAGAAGACCGAAGTCAAGAAGGAAGAGCCCAAGAAGGCCCTGACCGCCGAAGAGAAGAAGGCTGAAGTCGCCCCCACCCCTGCCAAGGCCGAGAAGAAGGCTGCCAAGGCCGAGAAGAAGGCTGCCAAGGCTGAGAAGAAGGCTGCCAAGACTGAGAAGACCGCTGCCAAGGCTG
>PMJK01000019.1 GCA_003158505.1 Holophagaceae bacterium
GCCTTCCGGGATAACGAGGATGTGAAGTCCCTGCCGAGCCAGGCCCTGGTGTGGCGGGATGACTTCAGCAACCTCTTCCGTGTCCTGAAGTGACTATTCCGCCTTGAGGCTCTTGGCCAGCAGCTGGGTTCGGATGAATACGTCGATGTCGCCGTCCAGCACCTTCTGGGTTTGGCTGGTTTCTGCGCCGGTGCGGTGATCCTTCACCATCTGATAAGGCTGCAAGACGTAGCTGCGGATCTGGCTGCCCCAGGCCACATCGGCCTTGTCCCCGCTGGCGGCGGCCACCTTGTCCAGGAACTTCCGCTGCTCCACTTCGTAGAGCCGACCCTGCAGGACCTTCAAGGCGGTCGCACGGTTCTTGATCTGGCTGCGCTCGTTCTGACAGCTGACCACGATGCCCGTCGGCAGATGGGTGAAGCGCACGGCGGATTCAGTGCGGTTCACGTGCTGGCCACCCGCACCGCTGGCCCGGAAGACATCGATCTTGAGATCCTTCTCGGGGATATCGACGTTGATGGTGTCGTCCAGCTCGGGACTCACATACACGGCCGCAAAGCTGGTGTGGCGCCGCTTGGCGGAATCGAAGGGGCTGATGCGCACCAGGCGGTGGACGCCGGCCTCGGCTCGCAGGTAACCGTAGGAGAATGGGGCATCCACGATGAAGGTGGCTCCCTTGATGCCGGCCTCCTCCCCGTCCTGGTAGTCGATCATCTCCGTGGGCCAGCCCTTGGATTCACAGAAGCGCAGGTACATGCGGAGCAGCATGGCCGCCCAGTCCTGGCTTTCCGTGCCGCCGGCCCCGGGAGCGATGGCCACGATGGCATGGTTGTGGTCGAGGTCCCCACTGAGCATCATGCGCAGCTCAGCATCCTCGACGACCTTGCGGAGCTCGCCTGCCACAGATTCGACCTCGGCCAACATGTCCCCGTCTTCCTTGGCCAGTTCCAACCCGGTGTCCAAGTCCTCGATCCCGGTCGTCAGACGCTTGGCCAGGGCGATGTCGCTGGTAATGGTCCCCCGCTTCTGCAGGAGGGGTTTGGCGGCATCGGGGTCGTCCCAAAAGCCTGGCGCCGTGGTCCGTTCCTCGATCTGCTCCAGCTCAAGGGCCTTGCGCTCGGGATCCAGGTGGGTGACCAACTGCTGGACGCGGGGTTCCAGCTCGTTCTTGGCCCGCACCAGGGTCTCGAAATCCATCGTCAGCGTCTCCGGCCCCGTCCGCCGGGGAACCTTTGAGTTTAAGGCAATAAGGGATTCCCGGGCGCCACGCTATTCTGGATGGATGTCTGGATTCATCCCTGTGATCCCCGCCGATCTGGAACCCACCCTCCGTGGGGTCCTGACCGGCCATGGGGGAGTGCCCCTGGCCTGGGCGCGGTGGGAACACCCCACGCCCAAGGGCCGGGTGGTCATCTCGCACGGCTACGGCGAGCATGGCGAGCGCTACCGCCATACGGCCCATTGGCTGCACGGGCTGGGCTGGTCCGTCTCCAGCGTGGATCACCAGGGCTTCGGTCGCTCCGGCGGCCCTAGGGGCGATGCGGTAGGCATCCGTGCCTTCGTGGATGACCTGGCCCTCTTCCTGAGACAGGAGCGCCGCCACGACGCCGAGCGCACCGGCGCGACGGCCCGGCTGGTGGACGGTGTCCCCATGCCGCCCTTGCCGGTCTGTCCCCAGGTGGTTCTGGGCCATAGCTTCGGGGGCCTCGTCGCCATCCTTACACTCCTCTGGCATGCGGATACATTGGATGGCCTGATCCTGTCGAGCCCTGCTGTGTCCGTGACGTCGAGTTCGAAAATCCTCGTGGTCCTATCGCGCCTGCTTCGCTTGTTCATGCCACACCGTCCTATCCAGCTCCATGGAGACAAGAGTCGCGTTTGTTCCGATCCCGTCATCGTCCAGCGCTACGAGGCCGATCCCCTTTGCCACCGGTGGGCCACCGCGGCCTTCGGGGCCGCCCTGGACGAAGGCCGGGCCGAGGTGCTGCCCCTGGGCCATGAACTGGACCGCCCCATGCTCCTGCTGGAGTCCGGAAGCGATACGGTGGTGGACCCGGACGCATCCGAGGCCCTGTGGTCCGCTGTGCGGCCAGAGCTCCTGGAACGCCACCGCCTGCCGGGCTTATTCCATGAGATCTTCCACGACCGCCGCCGGGCCGAGGCCCAGGCCCTGGTGGAGCCGTGGCTCGAGAAGCTGTACCGAGCCTGGAACCCTTCGCCCAGGAACTCTTCGCATTGTCCCGCCATGTCTGAAGTGCTGCCGCCACCGGAGTCCAAATGAAGCGCATCCTCACCGTCCTCGCTCTCACCGCCTCCATGGTGGGTCTGGGCCTGGGCTGCCACAAACCGAAGGCCATCGATACGGGCGTCTCTGCCGCCGAATTGATGACGACAGCAGACAAACAGATGAAGCAGGGGAAGTTCACCGAAGCCCGTGTGACCCTGCGGCATCTGGAGCAATACCTTCCTGGATCCGCGGAATTCCCCAAGGCCAAGCTCATGTTGGGCGATAGCTTCTTCTTCCAGAGCAGTCCCAGCTTCCCGGAAGCCGAGGTCGAGTACGCGAGCTTCCTGAACTACTTCCCTCGTCATGAACTGCGGGACTACGCGCTCTACCACCGCGCCCTCTGCCACTTCTCCTCCATCGAAAGCGCCGAACGCGATCAGACCGAGACCCGGAAGGCCCTGGATGGTTTCCAGCAGCTCCTCAAGGAATCCCCGGGAAGTCCTTATGTAGGGGAGACACGCGCGAAGATCCTTCAATGCTGGCGCCGCATTGCCGAGCACGAGCTGCTGGTGGGGACGTTCTACGTGAACACCTACTACTATCCCGGTGCTGAACGCCGGCTCAAGAATCTCCTGGAAACCTATCCCGACTACGTGGACCGCGAGCGGGCCTACTTCTACCTGGGTGAGGCCATGCGCCAGCGACTCCTCTCGGGCGAAGAGGTCACTCAGTTCAACAAGGACTATGCGGTCAAGCTCCAGAAGGAAAGCCTGAAGGATCTCAGCAAAGAGGAGCTCATTCAGTACGGCAAGGATTTCCAGGCCTTCAGCGCCGAGCGGATCAAAGTCTTTCGCGCCGAAGCCAAGAGCTACTATCGCAAGCTGGTGGAGAGCTATCCAGGCTCAGAGTGGTCCCGCCGAGCCTCCGATCGCCTCATCACCATGGGCCTAGAGGGCGCCAAGGAGGAATTGGACAGTTAATACTGTCCGGGGAGACCGCCTGCTCACTTCGCTCGCGATGTCCCCCCGGAACCCCCGCTGTTGGGGCGGGGTGAACCCGCCCCAACAGCCAGCATTCACATCCAGGAGGCGCCATGGAGCTCAGTAGCCTCGGTCTAGGTACCTACCTGGGCCAAGCCTCGGACGCCGTTGATGCTGCCTACGTGGAGGCCGGGAAGGCCTTTTTCGCCGCCGGGGGGACCGTCTTCGACACCGCCGCGAACTACCGCAACGGGCGCTCGGAAAGGGCCCTGGGAGCAGTCTTCAAGGGTCTTCCCCGGGATGGTTTCTTTGTCTCCACCAAGGCCGGCTACATCCCCATGCCCGATGGCGATCCCGAGGAGGGCCCCCGGGCCTGGTTTCATCGGGTGCTGGAGCAGCCGGGCATCCTTTCCGTGGACGATCTGGTGGACGGATGCCACGCCATGACTCCGAAGTACTTGGCCCACCAGCTGGACATCAGCAGGGAGGCCCTGGGCCTCGAGAGCCTGGATCTGTTCCATCTGCACAATCCCGAACAGCAACTGGCGCACTTGGGAGCTGAGGCCTTCTACGCCGCCATTGGCAGAGCCTTTGAAGCCTGCGAGGGCTTCGTGGCCGCGGGAACAATCCGCGCCTATGGTGTGGCCACCTGGAACGGCTTCCGGGTGCCCCCCGGTCAGCAGGGGCACCTGAGCCTGGCCCGCCTGCTGGCGGCCGCCGAGGCGGCTGGCGGCCGGGATCACCACTTCCGTTGGATCCAGCTGCCCCTCAACCTGGCCATGCCCGAAGCCTTCCTGGCCCCGACCCAGGAGATCGATGGCACGGCGATGACCCCCCTGGCTGCCGCCCAGGCCAGCGGGCTCCTGGTCCAGACTTCGGCCTCCATCATGCAGGCGCGTATCCTGCGCCAGCTGCCGGATGGGTTCGCGGAAGCCCTAGGCCTGCGCACACCTGCCCAGGCGGCGCTCCAATTCACCCGCTCCTGCCCGGGGGTCACCACCGCCCTTTGTGGCATGGGGCATGCCGCTCACGTGGCCGAGAATGTGGCGGTCCTCGCCATCCCGAAGCTCGACCCCATCGCGCTGGAAAGCCTGTTCGGATGATCCTCCTGGCCATCACGCCGGGGCTCGGTTTCGACCGCGTTTCCTGGCGGACCGTGCTCCATGCCGGAGTGGATGAATTCATGATCCGGGAGAAGGACATGTCCGCCCGGCATCTCCTGGAAGCCGCCCGGTGGTGCCAGGACACCGCTCCGGAGGTACGGCTCTGGATGGCGGGTCGTCTGGACGTGGCCTTTGCCGCCGGGTGTGGCCTCCACGCCCCCGAAGTCCACCCCGACCTCGAACCAGGGCTGGTGCCGCTGTCGCGCCCCCTTCATGACGAATCCCAGTGGATGGCCAGGAGAACCTCGGACCAGCTGCTGATCTCTCCGATCTTCGCCACCCCCGGCAAGGGTGCTCCCTGGGGATGGGAGCGATGCCGGACCTTCCTCGATGGCCTGCCGGCTATCGGTCCCAAACTCCTCGCCCTGGGCGGCGTCGATCCGTTCAACGCCCCTCTGATCATGCATCCCCGCCTAGCCGGCATAGCCGCCATCCGCCCGTTTTGGGGGGGTGATCCCGCCCGGACCGTGGCGCGATTCCGGGAATGATGAGCGTATCCTTCTCCTCATGTTCCGAGACTTGAGGGAGAAGGTCAGTGCGCCGCGCCGCATCCTGGCCTGGGCGTTGCTGGGGGTCCTGCTGGTGGTGGGGTCCTTCGTACTGCCCCGCATGACCTCGCTCCCTGCCGCGCATCTGGCGGCCGATGTGATCCTTTGGTCCACCGTGGCCTACGGCGCCATCCGGTTGCTCTCCTTTCTGCTGCTCGACCCGCTGCTGAGCCACCGGAAGACCGCCACACCAGGCTTCGCGAGAGATCTCCTGGTCGTGGCACTTTATTTGGTGGCTGCCGGCGGCATTCTCCGTCAAGTGATGCAGGTGGGCCTTGGCCAGCTGCTGGGCACCGGTGCCATCGCAGCGGCGGTGGTGGGGCTCAGCCTTCAGGAAGTGCTCGGCAACCTCTTCGCGGGAATCTCCCTCCACCTCGACCCGGCCTTCATGGAGGGGGACTGGGTGGAGATCACGGGCAACCTGCGGGGCGGGCCCGGCCGGGAGACGCTCATCGGGCAGGTGGAGGCCATGACCTGGAGGACGGTGCAGCTACGCACCGAGAATGGCGACATGGACATCCTGCCCAATCGCATCATCGCCCAGGCCGTGGTGACCAACCTCTATGTGCCCTCAGGACTGCATCGGCGCACGGCCAAGGTCCTCGTCGAACCCAGGCCTGATCTGCACGTGGGCCTCGAGACCCTCACCCGGGCCCTGGCGGGCCTGCCCCACCTTCCCCAGCACCGCCCCGAGGTAGTGGTCCACAGTTCCGACATGGGTGGTGCAGTACTGGAGATGCGCTTCTGGGCCCTGGGCTTCCGCCACGGTCGGCAGGCCACCTTCCAGGCCAATCGGTTGGCGGCCACAGTCCTTCCCCGAGAGGGATTCCGCCTCATGGGCCCCCACGGTCCCACACCCCTGGTGGCTTACCCTGAGCAGGTGCCTGGCGCTTCGCCCATGGGTAAAATCATCAGTGAACTTGGGTTACCGGAGCATTGGGCCGAGGACCTGCGTCCCTACCTTCGACGACAACGGTTGGCTCCTGGAGAAGGGGTGATCCGAGAAGGAGACCCCGGGAATTCCCTCTTTGCAGTCCACCGGGGCATCCTGCAGGTGGTCCATCCAGAAGAACGGCAGGATCCCTACACCGGTCTCTTTTGGAGGCCTCTCGCCCAGTTGGGCCCGGGCCAGTGGTTCGGCGAGGCCAGCCTGCTGACGGGCGCTCCCCGGAATGCCACCATCGTGGCCCTCACGGAGGCTGAGGTCCTTGAACTGCCAAAAGAGGCCTTCGAGGCCTCCCTAAAGCGAGAGCCCGAACTGCTGGATCGCCTGGTGGACCTGATGGTTCGGAGAGAGCACGAAGCAGCCGAGGTCCCTGCCTCGAAGGAGGGCCGCAGGACCCAATGGGCCCGGCAAGTCCGCGCCTGGTTCGGTCTGAATTGAGCCGGAGCATGTTCTGACCGATCTTTGCATCTGGAGCCCAGGGTATCCTGGGTGGGGAGGCGCCATGGACTTGCCAGAGCATCTGCACCACCTGGTGAGCGAACTGGGTGATTCCCTGGTGAAAGCCTTGTCGGAGGATGACCACTGCCGGGACCTGGCCTTCCAGATCCAGGCCAAGGGCTATGCACTGATGTTGATTCTCGAGGCCTCTCCCATGAGCGCGGATCAGAGGGCTCTGTCCGGCCTGGAGGAGGCTGAATCATCCTTGCCCTTCTCTGAGGACGATCTGCGCTTGATGAAGTCCTTCAAGATCCGGGTGGATTAAGCTGTGAGCTCCCTGCCCTGGGATCTTCCGGCCCCCGAAGCCGGTCGGGTTGCGCACCCCAATGCCGCAGGCCTGGGACGTTCGGAGCTGGGGTCGCTCATGGCCAGCCTCGGCGAACCCCCCTGGCGGGGCGGACAACTCCTCACAGGACTGCTGAGGCAGCGCTGGACCCGGTGGGAGCAGTTCTCGAACCTCTCCAAGTCCCTCCGCGCCAGGCTGGACTCCGAAGTGGATCTGGCCTGGCCTTCGATCGTCCAGAGCCAACCGTCCGACGACGGCTCCACCAAGCATGTCTTCGACCTGCGTGACGGACGCCAGGTCGAGGGCGTGCACATGCCCTATGTCGTTCCGGGGTCCGGTCCGCGACCTGCATCCCCGGAGCCCCTGCGCCAGAGGCAGGCACAGCCTGCCTCTGGTTTCGAGGATCTCGACGAGACTCTCGATCGTGTCACCCTCTGCCTCTCCAGCCAGGTGGGCTGTGCCATGGGGTGCACCTTCTGCGCCACGGGACAGCTGGGCATCATCCGAAACCTCACTGCATCGGAGATCGTGGGCCAAGTGGTGGCCATGCTGAACCATCACGCCCATCCCCAGGGCCGGCCCGTTAACTTGGTTTTCATGGGCATGGGCGAGCCCCTGCACAACTTCGACCATCTCATGGCGGCCTTCGAGACACTGACGGATGCGGAGGGTCTCGCCATTCCGCCCCGGCGCATCACGGTGTCCACCTCGGGCCTGGTGAGCGGCATCGACCGGCTGGGCACCTTTGCCCGCCGCCCCCGGTTGGCCCTCAGCCTGAACAGCAGCACGGACGAGGCCCGCTCGCGCCTCATGCCTGTGAATCGCGTCTGGAACCTGGAAGCCCTGGCCCAGGCGCTGGGACGTTTCCCCCTTCAATCCGGCGAACGGATCACCATTGAGTACGTGCTTCTGAAGGGGGTCACGGACAGCCAAGAGGACGGTCGCCGCCTCGCGGCCTTCGCGCGCCGCTTCCCTGCCAAAGTGAACCTGATTCCCTTCAATCCCCATGAAGGATCCGGCTTCGAGCCTCCCGAGGAATCCCGCATCGGGGATCTCTGTCGCCTATTGTCCGATGCGGATCTACCGGTCAGCGTCCGGCGCAGCCGGGGCCAGGATGTGGCCGGCGCCTGTGGCCAGCTGGTGCGGGATAGCCAGCCGCGACATCCGAAACTTCGCTGATTTCGGTCATGCTGGACTGGTGCAACCCACGCCCAAGCCCTTCTTCGCCACCCTCCACGCATTGCTCGACGCGGAGGGCGAGATCACGCTCGGCGAACTGCTGGAGGCGGCCGGGGAACAGACCTATGGCCTATTGGTGCTGCTGCTCTCGCTGCCGAATCTCATTCCCGGGCTGAACGTCGGATTGGCCCCCGTGGGAGGCATCGGGCTCATGGCCCTTGGAATGCAGCTGGCCTGGGGCAAGGCCCAGCCTTGGGTTCCCCGGCGCATCAAGGCCCAGCCCATCCACAAGGGACGAATCAAGGACGCCCTTGCCAAACTCGAGACTCAGCTCAGCCGATTCCGTTGGCAGGGATCCCAACGGCGGCATGTCAGCCCCCGCTGGATGGGCGCCATCATCGCCTGGACGGGCTTCCTGCTGGCCCTCCCGGTGCCCCTGCCCTTCGGCAACCAGCTGCCCGCGGCCATCCTTTGCCTTCTGGGGGCGGCCCTTCTGGAGGAACGCCTTGCCTGGGCCTGGATCGGGGTGGCGGCTTCCTTTGGCAACACCCTCTACTTCGCCTTCAGCTTCGATCTCATCGTTCGCGCCTCCATGGCGGCCTTCCACGTGCTGGTGAAGTGATGCGATTCGACGCCCTCACGCTCTTCCCGGAATTCTTCGAGGCCGCCCACCTGGGCATCACGGGTCGCGCCTTCCGCGATCTGGGGCACGGGCTGCATACCCATAGCTACCGCCCTTACGCCGGGAACGCCTTTGGTCATGTCGACGACTCGCCCTTCGGTGGGGGGCCCGGCATGATCCTGCGGCCGGAGGTGCTGCGGGACACCCTGGCTTCCGTCCCGCGGAGTGGCCAGGGCCGCATCATCCACTTCAGCCCCGCTGCGCCGCCCCTCACCCATGCCAAGGTGGTGGAACTCGCGAAGCTTGATCAGTTGATCCTGGTCTGCACCCGCTACGAAGGCCTGGATCAGCGAGCCATCGAGCGATGCGTCGACGAGGAACTGAGCGTCGGAGAAGCGGTGCTCAGTGGGGGCGAGCTGCCCGCCCTCGTCCTCATCGACGCCGTCTGCCGCTGGCTTCCCGGCGTCCTGGGCAACGAGGCTTCCGCCCAGCAGGACAGCTTCGCCACGGGCCTGCTGGATCATCCGCATTACACGCGGCCGGCCAGCTTTCAAGGGTTGGAGGTGCCGGCCATCCTTCAGGGTGGCGACCACGGTGCCGTCCGTCTCTGGCGTTTGCGGGAGGCCATGGCCAGGACCAAGCGGCTCCGGCCTGACCTGTGGATGGCCTACCTGCGGGACCGACTGGTCAACCTGGACCGCCCCGCCCAGTGGTGCGCCTGGCAGGTAGAGCATCCGGAGGAATGGGAGCGGCCCAAGCCGAAGGGATGGAAAGGATGGAAGCCCGAATGACCCCTTCCCTTTCCGGCCCATTCCGATACACTGGTTGACTCCCCGTCTGGGGACTTTCGAGCCATGTCCGCCTGTGTTCAGGTTTAGGGACCGCTGGCCCAGGAGCCCACATGAGTCACATCATCGATCAGCTTGAAGCCAGCCTGCTTCGCACGGACCTCCCCCGCATCCAGCCCGGCGACACCGTCAAGGTGCATGTCAAGGTCAAGGAAGGCGAGAAGGAGCGCATTCAGCTCTTCCAGGGCATCGTCATCGGCATCAAGGGCGGCGGCATGCGTACCTCCTTCACCGTCCGCAAGGTCGCGAGCGGCGTGGGTGTAGAGCGCATCTTCCCACTCAACAGCCCCACCATCGACAAGCTGGAAGTCATCCGTCACGGCAAGGTCCGCCGCGCCAAGCTCTACTTCCTCCGCGAGAAGCTCGGCAAGGCCGGTCGCCTCAAAGAACGCCGCACAGAGAACGGCGAGTAGGGCTACTTCTCACCCATAAAAAAGCGCCCGGTCGGGCGCTTTTTTGTCGAAAAATAATAGGGCAACCCAGCTATCTAAAACGACTTGGATCTTTATTTCTGATTCATCTTTTCCGCGATTACCCCCGGCCTTGATCTGGCTATCTGTGGAAAGATGAACCCGGGTGCTCCAGCTGGTCCATTCAGGGCCGCCATCCTGGGAGGATTTATGAAGATTTCGTCCCTTTCCACCCTCGCCATCCTGGTTGCCACCGCCCTATCCCTCCAGGCAGAGCCCCCTCGGTATGGTGTGCAGGGTCTGGTGAACATCCCGCAGGACGACCTCAAGACCTATCTCGACAACAATCTTGGAATTGGCATCGGCGTTCACGGCACCTTCGATCTGGGCAACGGCCACATGCTTCGCCCCCGTCTGGATTACAGCCTCTACCAGCAAGCCTCCATGGCCTCCGTCAAGCAGAGTGCCTCCTACCTCAGCCTCGGTGGGGACTATCTCTACTTCATCGCCGGCCAGCCCGAAGGTTACTACGTGACAGCTGGCCTATCGGCCATGCGTTGGTCCCTGCAGCACCAGGATCCCGGGACCGACCTGACCAATGCCACCACCAAGTTCGGTGAGGCGGCGGGCATCGGCTACCAGTGGGATTACAACATCGGGACCGAGGTCCGGTGGGTGCATTCCAGCGTGTCCAACAATTTCAGGGCAGACTCCTTGCAAGCGGCTGTCACCTTCCGGTTCTGACCCGTTCCTTTTCTGCATCGCAGACCCCAATCGAGGCCCGCGCCCTCATAGGCCATATTCCTTCCAGCGCCATTTGACTCGATCCAGGACTTCATCCGGTAAGACCAGGTCCCGAGGCCACTCTCGGGTATAGCCATCCCAGGGTTGGTTCTTGCGGGTAGCGTCGATGCCCACCTTGCTGCCAAAGGCGAAGCGGTTGGCGGCGTGATCGAGCACATCCAACGGGCCCTCGGTAAACAGCATGTCGCGCTTCGGATCCACGTTGCTGGTGAGGCGGAAGAGCACCTCATTCAGGTCGTGGGGATCGATATCCTCATCCACCACCACGATGCCCTTGGTGAACATGATCTGCCCCGTGCCCCAGATGGCGTTCATTACCTTCTGGGCATGGCCGGGATACTCCTTCTTCATGGAGAGGATCACCAGGTTGTGGAAGGCCCCGGCGGCGGGCAGGTGCATGTCGCGAATTTCCGGCAGGACCATGCGCAGGAGGGGCAGGAAGATGCGCTCCGTCGCCAAACCGAGGTAGGCATCCTCCTGGGGCGGGCGGCCCACGATGGTGGCGGGAAACACAGGACTCTTCCGCATCGTGATGGCTTCCACGTGCAGCACCGGGTAGTCGTCCGCCAGAGAGTAGTAGCCCGTGTGGTCGCCGAAGGGCCCCTCCCTGCGCAGCTCGCCGGGATTCACGTAACCTTCGATGACGATCTCGCTGTCGGCGGGCACCTCCAGATCATTCGTCACACAGGGCACCATCTCGATGCCCTCGCCCCGCAGGAAGCCCGCGAACATCACCTCGCTGATGAAGGGCGGCAGAGGCGCGGTGGCGGCATAGGTCAGGGCCGGGTCTCCCCCGAAGCTCACGGCCACGGGCATGCGCTCGTCCCGGCCGTAGCCGTGGCGATTGCGCGCCCCGTCGTGGTGCAACTGGGTGTGGAAACCCAGGGTGCGGTCGTCAAACACCTGAAGGCGATAGAGCCCCATGTTGCGATGGCCGGACTGCTTGTTCCGGGTGTGGCTCAGTCCCAGGGTGATGAAGGGTCCGCCATCCTCGGGCCAGGTCGTGAGCACCGGCAGGTCCGACAGCTTCACCTGGTCGCCCTTCAGCACGACCTCCTGGCAGATCCCCTTCCGCACGGTCTTCGGCATCCAATGGCTGACTTCCGCCAGCACGGGCAGCTTGGCCAGCTTCTCGAAGAAACCCATCCCGGGCTTGGGCATGGCCTCCTGAACCAGCTTCTCGATGCGGTCCGCGACCTCGTCCAGACCGCGGGGTTCCCGGTCCACGCCCAGGGCCATCTCCATGCGCCTGAGGCCGCCGAAGGCGTTCATGGCCACGGGGATGGTCTTCCCGAGCGGTTTCTCGAAGAGCAGCGCCTTCCCGCCCCCGGGCTGCTTGGACACCCGGTCGGCGATGGCGCCCATCTCCAGGTAGGGATCCACCTCGGGTTTTACCCGATTCAGCTCGCCCGCAGTCTCAAGCTGCTTCAGGAAGGTCTGGAAGTCACGGCCCATGGCAATCTCCGGACCTCGATCATCCCACCCTGTAGGGTTTCCCAGAAACCCACTGCCCCATTGTCGAGGAATTCCCCTTGAGCCGACAGGCTTTCTCCTTCATACTGATGGGCCTTGCCCTGGCCATGGGCTCCCAAGCGCGTCCGATGGACTGCCGCCCATGCGCCCCAACCAAAGAGGTCTCCATGTTCGCAATCATCAAGACCGGCGGAAAGCAGTACCGCGTCGCCGAGGGCGATATCCTCCGTGTGGAAACGCTGGAGAAGGATCCCAAGCAGGCCTTCACCTTCGACCAAGTGCTGCTCATCGAAAACGACGGCGATTTGAAGGTGGGCCAGCCTACCGTGAGCGGAGCCACGGTCGAGGCCGAGGTCATCACCCACGATCGGGCCAAGAAGGTGATCATCTTCAAGAAGAAGAAGACCACCACCTACCAGCGCACGCAGGGCCATCGCCAGGGTTTCACCGAAGTACGAATCAAGGCGATCAAAGCCTAGCTCTGCTTTTTTCGCCAAAGGCGAAAAAGTTTGGAAAATGCATCCAATTCATTCTGAAGAGGTCCTTCCATGGCTCATAAAAAAGGCGTCGGTTCCAGCCGCAACGGTCGCGATTCCCATTCCCAGCGCCTCGGCGTGAAGGAGTTTGGGGGCGAGCTCGTCCCCGGCGGCTCCATTCTCGTCCGCCAGCGCGGCACCAAGTTCAAGGCCGGCATCAACGTCGGCATGGGCAAGGACCACACCCTCTTTGCCAAGATTGAGGGCAAGGTCCGCTTCCAGGACAAGGGCCAGAGCGGCCGTTTCATCCACATCGATCCCATCGAGAGTTAGGCTTTCTCCGGGGGTTCCGTGCTGCGCACCTCCATCTAATGCGCGCGATGCGCGCTCCCAATCGCCCGCGGCACCTCCGGTGCCGTGCTCTTGGAGATGGAGCCTCCCCCCGGACCCCCGCGCGCAGGCCGGGCGAAGCCCGGCCTGCGCTTATTTCCCCCCGAATCCGGGGCTGAGGATTCCCCGTGTTTCTTGACCAAGTTCAGCTCCGCCTCGCCGCCGGCCACGGTGGTTCCGGCGCCATGAGCTTCCGCCGCGAGAAGTTCGCCCCCGAAGGCGGACCCGACGGCGGTGACGGTGGCCGGGGCGGTTCGATCTTCCTGCGCGCCAACAGGGCCCTGAACACCCTCAACCCCTACCGCAGCAAGCGGGATTTCGCAGCCGAACGAGGACGCCAGGGCGAGGGCTGCATGCGCCATGGCAAGGATGGGCTAGATATGTGGCTAGAGGTGCCTCTGGGCACCGTGGTGAAGGATGGCGACACCGGCGAAGTGCTGGCGGAACTGCTCTCCCCCGGCGAGGAAGTCTGCGTGGCCCGGGGCGGCCGAGGTGGCCTGGGCAACACGAACTTCAAGAGTTCCACCAACCGCACGCCACGGCACCACCAGCCCGGCGAGGACGGCGAGGAGCGCAACCTCGACCTGGAGCTGAAGCTCATTGCCGATGTGGGCCTAGTGGGTTTCCCCAATGCCGGCAAGAGCACTTTGGTAAGCCGCCTCAGTGCTGCCCGGCCGAAGATCGCCGACTATCCCTTCACCACCCTGGAGCCTCAGCTCGGCGTAGTGAGCCTGGACCGCTTCGGCGGTGACATCATGGACTCTTGGGTCATCGCGGACATTCCCGGCCTCATCGAAGGCGCCGCGGCGGGGGCCGGCCTTGGCATCCAGTTCCTGCGTCATGTGGAGCGCACCCGCATGCTGCTGCAGCTGGTGGACCTCTCGGACCCCATCGAAGAGCCCGCCGACGCCGTCCGCATCATCGAAGGCGAGGTGGAAGCCTTCAGCCCCATTCTGGCCGCCAAACCCCGCTGGCTGGTGGGCACCAAGCTCGACGCCCTCCAGGACGAGGCCCGGCGAGACGCCTTCGTGGCCCTCTGCGCCGATCGTGGTCAGAAGCCCATCTTCATCTCGGGCGTCACAGGCGAAGGGCTGCGCGAGCTGGCCTTTGACGTGGATGCGGCCTTGAAGAGCGCCTCCGCTTCCGTGATCGCGCACAGCGAGACCGATGGAGAGGCCTGGTAGTGCGCATCGGGCTGCTGGGTGGGGCCTTCAACCCTCCACACGAAGGCCACCTCAAGCTGGCGCGGCTGGCCCTGGAGCACCTGGCCTTGGATGAGCTGCGCTTCATTCCCACCGCCATCAGCCCCCACAAACCCGATCCTGGAGGGCCGGATGTCCATGTCCGCCTCCGCCTCCTGTCCGAGGCCCTGAAGGGACTCGATGGCCGGTGCCGAGTGGAGTCCATCGAGGTCGAACGGGGTGGCGCCAGCTACACCGTGGACACCCTGGAGAGCCTCTCAGGGCGCGAACCTGGTAATGCGTGGATCCTCATCATGGGCAGCGATCAGCTGCCGGGCCTGCCCAGCTGGTGCCGGGTGGAACGGATCTTTGAGCTGGCCTCCGCCGCGGTGGCCCTGCGCCCGGGCGCCCCCTTCCTGGTGCCGCACGTTCCGGGAATCCACTCCTCCCCTACCTGGAGCGGGAAGCCCGGCGAACTCGTGGCCCTGCCCGCCACCGGGCTGGACCTGGCGTCCACCGACCTGCGGGAGCGACTCCGTGCGACAGCACTCGAGGATCCCGGGGGGGTGCCACCCCAAGTTCTAGGTACCATCCGGTCTGAAAACCTGTATCGTTAGCCTGCTCTGGAGCCCGCATGACCCTTGATTCCCGGCTCGCGACCGTCGTCGACGCCGCCCGGTCCAAGAAAGCCTTCCGCATCCGCCTCGTGGACGTAAGTGACATCGCCAGCTTCACTGATATCTTCGCCTTCATGAGTGGAGGCAGCGATCGTCAGAATCGCGCCATCGCCGAGGCCGTCGAGGACGCTTTGAAGCTGACCGGTGAACGACCCATCTCCCGCGAGGGTGAGGCCAACGGCAATTGGGTCCTGCTTGATTTCGGCAGCCTCGTGGTCCATGTCATGGACGAGGAGACTCGCCGGCATTACAACCTCGAAGGCCTGTGGAACGCCGGCCGCGAACTGGAACTGCCTGCCGAGATTCGCTCAGAATCCTAGGAGAAGACCTCCATGCCCGACACCCTGATCAATCCCTACGAGGCGATGCAGGCCCGGCTGCGCGTAGCAGCCCAGCTTTACGGCCTGGATGACGCCCTGTTCAAGGTCTTCATGGCTACCAACCGCTGCATGATCGTGAGCCTTCCCGTGCTCATGGACGACGGCCACTGGGAGGTCTTCACGGGCTACCGCGTCCAGCACAGCACCGCTCGGGGACCGGCCAAGGGTGGCATCCGCTACGACCTGAACGTCTCTCTCGATGAGGTGAGAGCACTGGCCGCCTGGATGACCTGGAAATGCGCCGTGGTGGATGTGCCCTTCGGCGGTGGCAAAGGCGGCGTCGTGTGTGACCCGGCCCGCCTGAGCGCAGGGGAGAAGGAACGCCTCACCCGCCGCTATATTGCCGAGATCATGGACATCCTCGGTCCCGACCGGGACGTTCCGGCCAACGACATGGGTACGGATTCCCAGACCATGGCCTGGGTCATGGACACCTATTCCATGCACGTGCGTCACATCGAAAATGCGGTCGTCACTGGAAAACCGCTGGGACTCGGCGGCAGTCTGGGGCGCACGGAGGCCACTGGGCGGGGCATCCTGATCACCGCGCGGGAAGCCATGCAGCGCCTGGGTAAACCTCTTGCTGGCGCCACGGTGGCCGTGCAGGGTTTTGGCAATGTGGGCAGTCAGGCGGCCCGCCTGCTGCACGAAGCCGGCGCCCGCATCGTGGCTGTCAGCGATCTGAAGGGCGCCATCAAGAACGACCGGGGCCTCGACATCCATGCCCTGCTCAAGCATTGGTCCGAGGCCAGGACCGTGACCGGCTTCAAGGGTGCCGAGCCCATGGAACCCGCAGCCCTCCTCACCCATGCCGTGGACATCCTGGTTCCCGCCGCCACGGAGAATCAGATCACGGAGAAAAATGCCGCCCAGGTGCGCGCCAAGGTCATCGTGGAAGGTGCCAACGGGCCCACCACGCCCGAGGCCGACCCGATCCTCCTGGAGCATGGCGTCCTGGTGGTGCCCGACATCCTGGCCAATGCCGGTGGCGTCACCGTCAGCTAC
>PMJK01000022.1 GCA_003158505.1 Holophagaceae bacterium
GTGGCGCAGGTCTCGGCGATGCCCATGATGAAGGCGCCCAGGACGGCCCCGGGGATGCTGCCGATGCCGCCCAGCACCGCCGCGATGAAGGCCTTGAGGCCCGGCAGGATGCCCATGTAGGGCTGGATCCTGGGGTAGGTGAGACCCGCCAGGAGGCCCGCCGCGCCGGCGAAGGCGCCCCCGATGAGGAAGGTCAGGGAGATGATCCGGTCGACGTTGATGCCCATGAGCTTGGCCGCATCCTTGTCCTGGGACACGGCGCGCATGGCCCTCCCGAGGGCGGTGCGCTGGATGAGGAAGGTGAGCCCGATCATGAGCGCACCGGCCACCGCCAGGTCGACGATCACGTAATTGGAAATTTCCACATGGGCGAAATGGAACATCTTCTTCGGCAGCACCTCTGGAAAACCGCGGGGCGAGGGGCCGATTGCGGGGATGGCGGAGAAGAGGTATTCAAGGAGCATGGACACGCCGATGGCGGTCACCAGGGACGAGAGCTTCGGCTTGTAGCGGAGCGGCTTGTAAGCGAAGTGGTCCGTGATGACGGCGATGGCGGCACCTGCGGCCATGGCCAGGATCAGGACGATGAAGGCCAGCCCATTGCCGGGGGGCAGGAAGAAATTGAACATGAAGAAGGAGCCAAAGGCCGCATAGGCTCCGACCATGAAGAAGTCCCCATGGGCGAAGTTGATGAGGCGCACGATCCCATAGACCATGGTGTAGCCCAGCGCGATCAGCGCGTAGATGGCCCCCAGCTGGAGACCATTGACGATCTGCTGCGGGCTAAAGATTGAGCCCATCCGGTGTCTCCTTTTCGTAGTTGAGGGGGGGCTGTTGGCCCCCCCTCAAGGAACTCGACTGCTATATCCTACGGGGCCACGGTGGTCTTGTAGACCTGCTGCCCGCCCTTGAGCTCGATGATGACCGCGGACTTCACGGGATTGCGGTCCGCATCAAATTTCACCTGGCCGGTGACGACCTTGAGGTCGGTCTTGACCAGGGCGCCCTGGATGGCGGTGCCGTCCGTGGAGCCTGCACGGTTGATGGCGTCCAGCATGATGTTGGTCGCATCATAGGCCAGCGCCGCGAGGGCATCGGGAGAAGCCTTGTATTTGTCGGTGTACTTCTTGACAAATTCCTGGACGATCGGGGATTTGTCTTCCTTGGCATAGTGGTTAGTGAAGTAGCAGCCCTCGATGGCCGGGCCGGCAATTTCAACCAGCTTGGGGGAATCCCAGCCGTCGCCGCCCACCATGGGGCCCTTGAAACCGAGTTCCCGGGCCTGCTTGGCGATGATCGCCACGTCGCTGTAATAGTCGGAGACGTAGAGGACATCGGGCTTGGCCGCGAGCACCTTGGTCAGCTGGGCCTTGAAGTCGGAGGTTCCGGTGGCGTGGCCCTCGAAGCCGACGACTTCCCCGCCGAGGGCGGTGAACTTGGTCTTGAAGAACTCGGAGAGGCCCTTGGTGTAATCGTTGCCCACATCGAAGAGGCAGGCGGCCTTCTTGGCCTTCAGATCATCGAAGGCGAACTTGGCGCCCACCGTGCCCTGGAAGGGATCGATGAAGCAGGCGCGGAAGATGAAATTACCCACACCCGTGACCTTGGGGTTGGTCGAGGCGGTGGCGATCATGGGGATCTTGGCGGCCTGGCAGATGGGAGCGCCGGCCAACGAAACCTTGGACATGACCGTGCCGACGATGGCGCAGGCCTTGTCCTGTTCGATGAGCTTCGTGAAGACCGTGGCGCCTTCTGCGGGGTCGCCCTTGTCGTCGGCGAACACCAGCTTGACCTGCTTGCCGAGGACACCGCCCTTGGCGTTCCATTCCGCGACGGCAAGATCATAGCCGTTCTTGGTGGAGACGCCGAAGGTGGCAGCCTCTCCCGTCAGTGGGGCGACTCCGCCGATGATGACATCCTTGTTCTTGTTGCAGCCGACGAAGGGCAGGATGGCGCTCACGGCAAGGCCCAGTGCTACTAGGTAAGTTTTTTTCATGCAACCTCCTGAATGGGATGGAAGAGTTGATTCAGATTGGATGACCTGAGGCTAGAAGAAGTTCAGGTGGAATTGGAAGTTGATGCGCTTCTGGGTGCCGGTATTGCCGGAGTCAAGGGGACCACCGGTGGCACCATAGGTCTCGAAGGTCTTGCGGGTGCCCCAGGCGTATTCAATGCCGCAGGAAGCGGTCTTGGAGATCTGGTAGAAGGTATTGAACATGGCGTTCTGGAGGGTCTTGTTGGGCAGGAGGTCGGGGCCGAGAGCTGCAGCACCACCGGCCCAGGTCTGCTCGATCCAGCGGTTGAGCGACTGGCCATTGGACGCGCCAGGATCGGACATGTTGACCTGGCTGTAGATCAGGTTGCTGCGCCACTTGGCATCCCACACGTGGGTGTAGCCCACGTGCCAGCCCACACCCTTCCAGAGGTCGATCTTCTGGCCGTCGTTGATGCCGCCCTGGAAGAGGCTGCCGAACATCATGCGGCCGATGCCGTCGCCGCCCTGCACGGACCACACGAAGGTGTCCTTGGCGATGTTGAAGTGGCCGGAAACGGCCCCACCCCAGCCGGTGGCGGAGTTGTCGGGCGTGGTGGTGCCGTTCACCAGCTGGTTTCCGCCGCCCTGATAGAACATTGCTACACCGCGGACGGACACGTGGCCCCAGCCGTCGCTGTAGGTCCAGTTGGCGTGCAGGTCGGGGATGGACTGGGAGCTGATGTTCCCGTTGCCGTAGCTGGTGTCGTTTGAGCCGGTCATCCGCTCGGAGGAGACGCCGCCTGAGTTGCCGAGCCACTGACGATTGAAGGGGAACTCGGCTGACACGGAGAGAGTGGATTTGCTGCCCGCGGCCCAGGTGTACTGCAACATCGGGATGCGCTCAAGGCAGGCCGAGGGGACCGCATTGAAGTCGACGGTGTCAGGCAGGGAGTCGCCGTCGAAGAAGTTGGACCAGGTCTGGCCGAAGAGGAAGCCGCCGATCTGGCCGTAGGCCTTGCGGAGGCGGAAGGTGTTGCCGTTCGTGGTGACGGGAGAGGAGAAATTGTTGGGCGAGGGGCTGTTGAAGTCGCCTTCCAGCACCATGGTGATGGGACCGAAGTCGCTGGGGCTCGTGGTGGTGACGCCCAGCCGGGAGGTCCGGCCGGTCATGTACAGGGAGTTCTTCTTCTGCGAGTAGGTCTGCCCGCTGGCCGCGGTCGCCTTGTCGAAGGGCAGCGTCATGAGGCAGGAGGCCCAATCGTAGTCGTCGATATCGGTGTTGTGGGCACCCATATCGTAGGTGCCGTTGAGCTCGGCGAAACCGTAGATCTTCATGGTGGAATCGGTCCCGGGGACCTTGAACACACCGGGTGCATCGGCCGCCACCAGGGCAAACGGCAGCATCATGAGGGATGCTGTCAGCGCCTTTTTCGTGAAGTTGTTGTTCATTGGGCTAACTCCTGAGCAGATGGCCACCCTTGCGTGTGGCTTGGTTGAGGGAACTTAGCTCACTCAAGACGAGTGGCCGGGGGGAAATGCCAGAGCTTGATTACAGAACCGTGATGAGGTGGGTAATTCTCGGTGGGAAGTGTAGGACCTCCGAGTCATCATTACAAATGAAAGATACCGCGATGAATTTCAAGCCCCAGATTCCACCGCGGCGGGGGCTGACGCTTTCGGGACCGGCATCACCGATCAATCAATTTGTTATATGGTTTTTTCTTAACCTGACGCCAGACGTCCCGTCTGGTGAAGATCTTGCTAAATCCACTTAATAGATAAAAACAACTAGGAAGAAGATGGCATTTACCGGATGGGCCTCGGATTACGTGAACCTGGTGCTGGCGGTCGGTCGCCATGATGCCAACTTTGTGGACGCCTACTATGGGCCAGAGGCCTGGAAGGTGGGCGCCGAGGCCGGGGCCCCGCGCCCCCTAAATGCTCTGGAAGCCGAGGCCCAACGGCTCCTGGAGGGGGTCGCAGCCTGTGAAGCTCCGGCTGACGAGGTTCTGCGGCGCGACTACCTCCTTGGCCAACTCGGGGCCGTGGCCGCACATCTGGCACGGCTGCAGGGGCATCGCTTCACATTCGCCGACGAAGCAGAGGCCCTCTACCAGGTTCGGCCATCCCGGATCCCTGAGGCCTCGCTTGAATCAGCCCTGGCCCGGTTGGATCAACTCCTCGAAGGCGCTGGCTCTGTGCAGGACCGCTATCAGCAGGCGCGCAAGCGGATCCTCGTGCCAGCGAACCGGGTGGATGCCGTTTTTCAGGCAGCCATCGCGGAGGCCCGCGAGCGCACCCGCCGGCACACCGTGTTGCCGACCTCCGACCACTTCCGGGTGGAATACGTCACGGGCAAGGCCTGGTCCGCTTACAACTGGTATCAGGGCGGCGGGACCTCGGTGATTCAGGTGAACCTGGACCTGCCCATTGCCATCGACCGGGCCCTGGACCTGGCGGCCCATGAAGGATATCCGGGCCACCACGTCTACAACGCCTTGTTGGAACAGCGCTTCGCCCTGGCCCCGCCCGAGGGCCGGGGCTGGGTGGAATTCACGGTCTATCCGCTGTTCTCGCCCCAGTCCCTGATCGCCGAAGGCACCGCCAACTTCGGCATCGAGGTCGCCTTTCCAGGTGAGGATCGCGTGGCTTTCGAGCGCGACGTGCTTTTCCCCCGGGCCGGCCTAGATCCGGCGGAAGCCGAGCGCTGGGCGCGGGTGCAGACCGAAATGAAGGTGCTGGCCTTCGCCGACAACGAAGCCGCCCGTGGCTACCTGGATGGCTACCTCGACCGTGCCGACGCCGAGGCCTTCCTGGTCCGCTACTCCCTGCGCACGGAAGCCCAGGCCGCCCAGCGCCTGCGCTTCATCGACACCTATCGCAGCTATGTTATCAACTACAACCTAGGCGAGCAGCTCGTGCGGGACTGGGTCGAGCGACAGGGGGGAACCGTGGCGGATCCCGACCGGCGCTGGGCCATCTTCGTGGATCTCATCTCCAGTCCGCGCCTGCCCAAGGCGCTGGGCCTCTAGCCCCCACAGGAGATCGTTGGAGTCCTGGGCTGGGGTGGCTGAAGAGCCGGGTCCCCCATCAGCCGGGGAACCTAGACCTTCCGCGGGTCCGGTGCCGCTTGGTTGCCTCAAGCTCCGCGGCCAGTTTGGGATAGAAATCCATGGTGGTCCGGTTGATCAGGCAGCCGGTTCCCTGACGAGCGGCGGAGTGATCACGGTCGTGCAACTCTTGTCCACAAGCTTCCCGTCGGGCCCGAAGGTGAGCTGGATGACCGTGGATGAGCCTCCTCCGGTATACACATGCGTCGTCGATTCCCACCTGAGAATCGAGGTTCCGTTGGTGCCGAGGTTGCGAGTGGGCTTGCCAAGGAGCGCATTGGCCTCCTGAACCGTGGAGGTCCCCACCTTCAGCTGGTCCATGGTGTTGCAGTCGACGGGCTTGACGCATGCGACAAGAGCCAGGCAGCAGATGATCGGAAAGATCCTCGTCCGAATTCGGTCCATGCAATCTCCATTGAACAAAGCCGCTGTGCGGCGGAGGTGGGTGAGGTACTCGCTTCTCGTCGGCTTCCAATATATCCCGGTTGCCTGGAACAGGGCTGACTTAGAGCCATCCCGGGCGGTCCCGTCAATGTCCTGAATCAGGATCCCAGACCTTCAGCACGTCCAGGTAGCGTTCGATCGCCTCCAGGTCATCCGCTTTCCTGGGGTGGATGGAGGCCGTGCTGAGGATGGTCCCGCCGTCGTAGGTTGTCTTCGAAGGGTCGCTGGAAATCACCCTCCCCTGAGACTTGGCCGCCTTGGTCTGCTCATTGATGAGCACACCCTTCAGCCAGATCGAGAACTTCCGCTTATCCAGGAACACCGTTTGGTACTCCCTGCAAAGGACCGGTGTCGGCTGGACGCACTGGATCAGCGCCTCCTTGATCTGGGTGGGAAACCGGTAGGCGGGCTCCAGCAATTGGAACCCCTGGGGTGTTTCGTAGGTCCAGGCCACGGCCGGTGCAGGAGGCTTCGCTTTCTGGGAAAAGAGAGGCAACGCCGCGACGAGGATGGCGATCACGCGCATGGATCCTCCGGTCTTCTCCTGAGCATGCGCTTGCAGACCGGAATGGATCAAGCCATTCATCCAGCGAAGATGGTGGGGGCTGGGGTCCGCTTTCTCTGTGCCCGCTCCGTCCGCAGAGCAAGATCCCTCGAATGTTAAAAATTACTGCTTATGTTCAAGGCAGTGGGGCTCACGTTCAGCCTCTCGGGCAGGTCCTGGTGGATGGGAAGGCAGATTTTGAAGGAACTTCCCTTGCCTGGCTGGCTGGAGACCTGCAGATTCCCGCCATGCCCCAGAATGATGCCATTCACGACCGATAGGCCAAGACCAGTCCCATGGCCCGCCTCCTTGGTGGTGAAGAAGGGCTCGAAAATTCTTTCCAGGATTCCCGGATCCATGCCACATCCTGTGTCCTCGATGGTAAGCAGGACGCACGGATCCGACATGGGTCGATCAACCACTCCCTGGCCGGTTTCTATGGGATGGAGCCGGATGGACAGGACGCCACCCGAAGGCTGCATGGCCTGGCTTCCGTTGATACCCAGGTTCATGATTGCCTGGTGCAATTGGGAAGGATCCCCAAGAATTCGAATCCCTTTCGTCAAATCACTCCGCACCTCCACGTTCCTTGGGAGCGTGGTCTGAAGGAAGGTGATCACCTCCGAAAGGAGGTCCGTGAGGTCGAATGGGGTCCATTTGTCATCGGAGCGGCGGCTGAAGTTCAGAATCTGTTTACTCAGATCTCTGGCGCGGCCACCCACTCGCTGGATAACCTCCAACCTTTTCTGAATGGGGCTATCCGGTTCGATCTGCATTTCAATGAGTTCGGCTGCACTGAGAATGGCGCCGATCAGGTTGTTGAAATCATGGGCCATGCCTCCTGCCAGCGCTCCAAGGGCATTCATCTTCTGGACCTGGCGGAGATGGCGGTCCTTCTCGACCTCCGGGGTGATATCCCTGAGCCGCACTACCAAGGATTCGACGGCGCCTTCGGTGTTGCGCACCGGGGCGACGGTGCCCTCGAATGTGATCCTTTTGCCCGCATGGGTTCTCAAGGAGGAGCGGCCTGTCCAGGCCAGGCCTGAACGCGCCTGTTCCAGAGCGGCATCCAGGATCCGGCACTCGAACAGTTCCATGAATTTCTGTTTTGGAGCCCAGTGGCTGGAATTCCCGAATAGCTGTGAAAAAAGGGCATTCGAAAAAATAATGGCGCCATCCCCAGCATCCAGGATGGCAATGCCTTCCATGACCTGATCGAGTGCGGAGGAGAGGCGCTTGCTCGTCTCCTCTAACCGCTTTTTCTCTCTCAGGTCTTTGATCACTGCCAAGGTCTCCCGATACTTGGAATCGCCGAGACTTTTGAACTTCCACTGCCCAAACTTCATAGAAGGGAAAAGGGGTTTATGGTGCCGGTAGGGGTGGGATGGCCGATTGGTACCCATTTGAACCTCCCGGATCTCGAAGCTTCATGGACAAGCTGGGAAAGTGCGATCCCAGGGGTTTTGAGAGCATAGATCGCACCCGGAAGCTGGGACCCGAATTCCGCTGAACGGTGCTTTCTCCACCTCCGAACGGAGGACCTTTCGCCCTAGAGGGGGGCTCCGATCAAGTTCGCTCATTCGTCTTCGATAAGAAGGCCGCGAAGATGCCGGGGGGTACCCCTCCGCGAAGACTCACAGCCCTTGACCGGGAGGACCTCGGTGTGCGTGGCTGGGGCGCCTGCTGGATCAGACGGTTCCGGCCCGGATGGATTCTCTCGTTCGGGGCGTCATGGCGCGGCTGACGGTCAATTCCACCTTGGGGGCGATCATCACCTTGATCCGCCCCACCGTGGTGGGACGGACCCCTTTGACCATTCGCGGTCGAAGCAACAGGTGGCGCTGAATCCGAAGCATGCCGTCGTCGGGAAAGGCCTCTTCCACTTCCGATAGGGCGGTCCAGCGGGTTATGTAGCGGTTGAGGCCCCGGCAGGCCCACACCCGCTCATGCTCCAGTTCGAAATGGGTGACCAGTTCAAGTTCCATGAAGATCTCCCCATCTCCGGCCCTGATGGGGAAGCGTACGGGGGGCGGCAACAGAGTCTTCAATTCGGAAGGGCTGAGTCGTCGAATCAATTGATTGCGCAACCGCTGCAAACACTTGGCAAGCCGATCTTCGAACACCGGCTTCAGCAGGTAGTCCACGGCAGCGAGTTCAAAGGCGCGAACCGCATAAGTGGAGTGGGCGGTCACAAAGACCACGGGGGGACAGGTCGGGACTTCTGCCAGCACCTCCATCCCATTGGGGCCGGGCATCTGGATATCCAGGAAGATGACATCCACTTCGTGCTCGTGCGGCTGATTCAGCCATTGGAGCAGGGCCAAGCCATCCCCGAGTTCGCCCACGACCGTGCATTCCGCCTCCTGGAGCAACCGGGACAGCCGCTCTCTAGCTAGCGGCTCGTCGTCGACTACCAGTGCGTTCAGAGGTTTCATGAACGTATTCTACTAGGATCGCCTCTAGCCGAATGCAGGCGAGCGTTCCATGTTCCGAGGGCCCGACCGAGAAGCTGGCTCCGGTGCCGAAATGTAAGAACAGCCGGGAACGCAGATTCTTCACACCAATGCCTCTCTCTACAACGTTGTCCCGGAACGGTACTCCGGAATTCCAGACTTCCAGAAGGATCGTCCCCCCATGGGCCCGGGCCCGAAGGATGAGCTCTCCACCCGGAATGCTGGGTGCGATGCCATGCTTGATAGCATTTTCCACCAGGGGCTGAAGGAGGAGGGGTGGCACCTCAATCGCGTCCAGACCTTCGTCCCATTCCCAGATCACCCGGAGCCGATCCCCCAGCCGGATGGCCTCCAGAGCCAGGAAATCCGCGATGATCTTGCGTTCTTCCCCGAGGGGCAGCCGCATGCACTCGGACGCCCTCATGATGCGCCGGAGCAAGTCGGAAAGATGCTGGATGGCGCGCTCGGCAGCTTTGGGGTTCTTGTAGACGAGCTCTGCCAGACCATTGAGGGCGTTGAAGAGCACGTGCGGGTGGATCTGGCTCTGGAGCAGGCGGTTCTTGGCGACCTGGGCTTCAACTTCGAAGGCTTCCCGGAGCTCTTCGGATTGAGCCCGGGCCGCGACCAGTCCCCCCACGAGCATCAAGGTCGGACCCACAAACGAGATGTAGAGACCCACAAGCTTGCCCAGGTTGAGTCTGACGTTTGCATGAGCGAGAATCCAGGCATCGAGACATGGCAGAAGTGCTGAGACCAGTTCACAGGCAAGCACCGAAAGGGTGAGCCCCAGAATGAATCTCCAGGGTGAGGGAAGGCGGCGAGGCAGGATCCAGGGCAGGGGGGCCAGGAAGGCAAAGGCACCGATGTGCGTGAACGGAGAGGAAAGGGCGCTGGCCCACATCCACGGAGATCCAAGGCGATGGGAAGTCCAGCTCTCGTACAAGAAGGAGAGGGACCAAAGGGCATAACAGACCCCGATGGATCGCCAGTTCTTGGCCAGGGGGAACCAGATCGTCCGCGGTTTCGCCAATTCCAGATCGCTCTCGATCCCATGCCCTGTGAACGCAGGCCGGTGATCATTACATCGAGGTTGTGTAGGTGACAGTGATGGAGATGGGCTTCTGCTCACGGGCAGCCCTCGGTCCCTGGGCCTGCTGTGCCTGGTTCAGGGTTTCGCTGGCGTTGCTGGAGCGCTGGATGGATTCCTTGCGGAAGGTAAGGCTGCTGTTCATGGGGGCTCCCAGGTGGCGCCACGGGGCGCGACCTCATTTCTGGGTCCTGCCAGGACGAAAGCCAACATCTTTCCATGAACGGTATCTAAGCACGACTTCAACCGTTGGGGCCCCTCCAGGATACCTTTCGGCGGTCTCCAGGGTTCTCCGGATCTGGAGGAGGCCACCGGGGGCCTTCGGGCGTGGCTTCTACCCGGTTCTCGGCGAGGCTCCACCTGGTTCTTTCAGGAGCAATCGCTGGAATCAAGGCTTTTTCTGCGCCGTCTGAGGTATCTGCGGTGGAAGGGTTCTAGGCTTGTTGGGGCCGATCCTCGGGCTCTTCTGTCTAAAGGAAGTACACCCAGCATGCCCCACCAGCTCACCTGCCAAACCGCTGATTTTTTCGTGCTTCGCAGCCCGGGGCTGCCGCTGGACGCACTCTCTCCACAAGACCAAACCTGGCGGGAGGTGGACCTCCTGGATCCCTCCGGGATTCGTTTGGAAAAGGGCCGGAACGCGTCGCGTCAGATCCTTCGCGATCTGATCCGGCGCGACGCCGTGCGGGAAGCCGTGGCTCTTGCCTCCCCAGATCTTGCCTCGCGGTTGGACGCCTTGCTGGAAGGTTCCCTGGAAGGCCTGGCGGCCCGGAATGTGGAGCGCGCCCTGCTGAAATACCTCAGCCGGATGAGCAGCCGGTCGACGCCCTTCGGTCTCTTTGCGGGCGTGTCCATGGGAGCCTGGGGTCCAACCAGTCGGCTTTCGGTCGGGTCCTGGCTGGAGTGCCGCAAGGCCCTGCGTCTGGATTGGGGTGTCCTGGAGACCTTGGTGGATCGCCTGGAGCGGGAGCCTGAGGTTCGGGCCTTGATGAGCTATCGACCCAACTCGAGCATCTTCGCCCGCGGAGGTTGGTACCGGTACCTTGAGCGCCAGGAGCCCACAGGAGGTGAGGGCAGGACCTACCATCTGGAGGCCGTGGAGGCCACGCCCCACCTCGACTTTGTGCTTCAGCAAGCCCAAGGGGGTGCGCGCCTGGAGGATCTCGCGACGAGCTTGGCCGGGCATCTGCAGGTGACGTTGATGGAAGCCCGGACTTTTCTGGAGCAGCTTGTCGACGCCCAGATGCTTTGCGGGGATCTCCATCCGCCCCTGACCAGCCCGGATCCCTTGGGTCAGGTGGTCGCAACCCTTCAGGCGAATGCGGTCACGGCTCCCAGGGCCGAGCCCCTTATCGCGCTGGGCTTGGAACTGAAAAGCCTCCAGGACGCGCCCCTCGGTTCCCATCCGACAGGTTATCGCAGGCTGGGGTTGTCTTTGGCCGACCTGGGGATTCCCTCCGATACCCGGGATGTCCTCCAGGCGGACCTCTTCCGTCCGTCCCTGGGCTTGGCCCTGTCCCCCGTGGTCCGTCGGGCCCTGGAGGAGGGGGCCGAAACCCTCCGTCGGCTCACTCCGCCACCATCAGAAAGCCCCTTGGATCGTTTCCGGGCAGCTTTCCAGGAGCGCTACGGTACGCGATGGATGCCGCTGCTGGATGTCCTGGATGAAGAGAGTGGCCTTGGGTTCGATGGGGGAACTCCCCTGGATTCCCCATTGCTGGAGGGCCTGCCCTTTCGAAGCTCGCCCCCTCCCCGCCAGCTTTCCCCCCGGGATCTGTTTCTTCTGGCATGTCTCCCCAGGTGGCAGGGATCCCGGACCTGGGCCCTGGAGGACGCTGATATGGAAGTCCTCGCGACTCCGAATCCGCAATCCTTTCCCCAGTCTTTCGCCGCCCTGACCAGCCTGGAGGCCTCCAGCCTCGCCGCCCTGGACCGGGGTGAATTCCAGTTCTGGATGGAACACTATTCAGGCCCCACGGCCGCCCGGTGGCTGGGGCGATTTGCCTCCGGGGATCTGGCTTTGAAGGCCGCGCTCCAAAAGCACCTTCAGAAAGAGGAGTCCTTGCACCCGGAAGCGGTGTTTGCCGAAGTGGTCCATGTGCCCGAAGGCAGGATGGGCAACGTGTTGGCCCGACCTGCCATGCGGGGCTACGAAATCCCCTTTCTAGCCACCTCTGGCGTTTCGTCTGACAAAACGCTCTTCCCTTCGGACCTCCAGTTGACCGTGCGGGGGGATCGCGTGTTTCTGGCTTCCACGCGACTCGGGCGCGAGGTTATTCCCCGCCTGTCTTCTGCTCACAACTTCGCTCGCGGGCCTGCGGTCTACCGGTTCCTGGCCCACCTCCAGGACCAGGACGGCCGCCCCGGGGGATGGTCCTGGGGCGTGCTCGCCGAACAGCCCTTCCTTCCGCGAGTGACCCGGGGCCCCCACGTCCTCAGCAAGGCCCGCTGGAGGCTCGAAGCCAGGGAACTGAAGGAGGCCATGACAGGCACTCGGGATGGAGCCTGGGGCGCTTTCCAAATCCTGCGGGAAAGCCGGAGGCTGCCCAGATTCGTGATGCTCACCGATGCCGACAACAACTTGCTGGTGGACCTGGACCAGGTGCTCTGGGTGGAGACCCTGCACCACCTCGTCTCAAGCCGTTCTGCCTTCACCCTCACCGAATGTTTCCCGGACCCTGGCCAAGCCTTGGTCACAGCGCCGGAAGGATGGTTCGCACACGAGTTGGTCATTCCCCTCGAGGCGACGTCACCCGCTCAGCCGAAGGCGGCCCCGCTCGCATCGATGTCCAACGCTCCCCGAATCCGGGCCTATCCCCCCGGTTCGGAATGGCTGTATCTCAAGCTCTACTGCGGGCCCGCCAGTGCGGACCGTCTCCTGGTGGAACTGGAGCCCCTCCTTCGAAGGACGCAAGCGGAAGGGCTTTGGGACCGCTGGCACTTCGTTCGCTATCGCGACCCGGACCACCACGTGCGCTTGCGCTTCCATGGCGTTCCCATCCGGCTCCTTTCGGAACTCCTCCCCCAGTTCCACCAGCACCTGGAGGCTCCCCTGGCTCAAGGCCTTCTATGGAAAGTGCAGGTGGATACCTTTGGGCCGGAATGGGAGCGCTACGGGGGCTCCATCGGCTTTGCCCTAGCTGAAGGGTGGTTCTTTGCAGACAGCCAACACATCCTGAATCATCTGGTGGACGGCATGACGTTGGAGCAACGCTGGAGAGCAGGTCTTAGGAATTCGGATGCGATCTGGGCCGCCCTGGGATTGAGCATCCAGGTGCGTAAGGGGTTGGCCCAGGCCGCCCGGGACGGCTTCCGGAAGGAATTCGGAGATTCGGGGGAAGGGGCGGTGCAGATGGGAGCAAGGTTCCGAGAACTGCGAAAGGAACTGGAGTCTGGATTCCCCCGTGCCGTCGGTTCGCCATTTGGCCCAGAGCTCGGTGGCCTGCTTCTTTTTCGGGAAGCCTTCGAGCAGAGGCTGATTCAGGCGGATCTGGTGAGTCTGGCGGGGAGCCTGTCGCACATGCACCTCAACCGCCTGCTTCGAAACAGCCCCAGGGAGCACGAGTGGGTCCTCATGGAATTCCTGGTGCGCCTTTATGAGTCCTGGCTCGCCCGCTTTCCGGAGACCCAAGTTCCGAGCCCGACCATTATTTTGTGAGTCCCCGTCTATTCGGAAGACACGAGGCCAGATCCCGGGGACTGGGTCAGGCTGAAGCACCAAGCCAGCCCCACCACCGCCAGGCAGCCGATGAGGTTGTACCAGAGGAAGGAGATGTGGGTGAACTTGAAGCAGGCGAGCACGCCGATCTCGGCGATGAGGGCCGCATAGAAGGCCGCTCCGCCCCGGACGCGCTTGACGTAGAAGGCCGTGATGAAGATGCCGAGAATGGTGCCGTAGAACAGGGAGCCGAGGATGTTCACGGCTTCGATGAGGGAGCCCAGGCGGGCGGCGTACTCGGCGAAGGCCATGGCGAAGCAGCCCCAGGCGAAGGTGGCGATGCGACCCACCCATACTTCGCGCAGGCCCCGGCTGCCGCCGATGAGACGCCGCCAGAGATCCACCACCGTCGTTGCCCCCAGGGCGCTGATCTCCCCGGACATGGATGACATGGAGCCCGAGAACACGGCGGCGATGACGAGGCCCACGAGGCCCACGGGCAGGCTGC
>PMJK01000041.1 GCA_003158505.1 Holophagaceae bacterium
GCGGTCCTCGGAGATGAGCAGCGTCCGGGGGTTCCCGAGGCCGCAAGGCTCGACGGTCACGTTCTCCACAATCACCAGGCCGGCACCCGATGCGGCCATCTCGTTATAGTAGTCGAGCACGAGGTCGTCCACCTCGTGGTCCTCACCGGGATAGGCGAGGTACAGCGGCAGGCTGACGATCCGGTTGGGCACCTGGATGCTGCCGAGACGGAGGGGACTGAACAGCAGGTTGTCCATTCAGCCATTCACATGGACCAATGTGGCCTCGGGGTATCTCAGTCCGGCGGCAACCCCGAGAGGTGCCATGGACTCGATCTGGGCCAGGTCGTCCGATGTGAGCACGATATCCAGGGCCGCGATGTTTTCATCCAGGTGGCTGCGGTGGGTGGTGCCTGGGATGGGCACAATATCTTTCCCTTGGGCCAGCACCCAGGCCAGAGCCAGTTGGGAGGCCTTGACGCCCTTCTGGCGGGCGAGACCTTCGATCTTCGCCACGAGGTCGAGGTTCTTCTGGAAGTTCTCCCCTTGGAATCGCGGTGCATTCCGCCGGTAGTCCCCTTCGGGGATATCTTCCATGGTTTGGAATCGGGCCGTGAGGAATCCGCGGCCTAGGGGGCTGTAGGCCACGAAGGTGATGCCCAGTTCCCGGACCGTGGGGAGGATTTCGTCCTCGGGGTCCCGCGTCCAGAGCGAATATTCCGTCTGTAGGGCGGAAATGGGGTGGACGGCGTGGGCCCGGCGGATGGTGGCCGGGGAGGCTTCGGAAAGGCCCAGGAAAGCCGCCTTCCCCGCCTTCACCAGATCGGCCATAGCCCCCACGGTTTCCTCGATCGGGACAGTCCGGTCTACTCGATGCTGGTAGTAGAGATCGATGTGCTCCACACCCAGGCGCTTGAGGGAGGCGTCACAGCAGGCCCTGACATAATCGGGCCGCCCGTTCACCCCTTTGAAGCTCCCATCCTCTCCCCTCACGTTGCCGAACTTGGTGGCCAGCACAACTTCATCTCGGCGATCCCTAATGGCCCGGCCCACCAGTTCCTCGTTCTTGAACGGGCCGTACATGTCGGCGGTGTCCAGGAAGTTCAGACCGCAGTCGAGGGCGTGGTGGAGGGTGGCTACGGATTCAGCTTCTGTCCCACTCTTGTAGAACTCGCTCATGCCCATGCAGCCGAGGCCCAGAGCGGAGACAGTCAGATTGGAATGACCAAGGGTGCGGGTTTTCATGGGTCCTCCTTCATTGGGGCCTGTTCAGGTACTTACTGGAGGTTCATTATCCAGCCATCCTGCAATTCAGGGAATCGGAGCCATCACGGCCAGCCCGCCGGGTCGACGGCCGCCTCTGCAGCCTCCCGGCCCTGTTGATCAGTCCGCCAGTTCGTGGCGACGATTCGCCGACCCGTGATCCCATCCGAATCAGGGGATGCGAGCCAAAGGAGCGGAGGAACCATGACGGAAGGGTCCAGCAAGGTCATCCGGATCTGGTCCGGAACGGAATCCGGGATCATGCCCGTGAGCGTAGCACCCCCAGGCAGGAGCGCATTGACGGTCACGCCTGTGCCCGCAAGATCCTGGGCCCAGATGACCGTTTCCGACTCGAGTGCGGCCTTGGAGGGACCGTAGGGCGAGAAGCCATGGCGATGCATGGTCTCGTGGTTCATCGAGACATTGATGATTCGTCCCCAGCCTGCCTTGATCATCACCGGCGCCGCTTCCCTCGCCATCAGGAAGGGTCCGTTCACATTGGTATCGATCACCATGCGCCATGTCTCGGGCGCGATGTCCCAGAACCGGGTCGGCTCAGTCAGAAAATGTTCGCTGACATATTTCATGCCGCGACCGGCATTGTTGACCAGGATGTCAAGGCGTCCAAAGTGGTTAAGAGCCATAGCCACGGTCCGTACGCAATCCTCGTCTCGCGTAACGTCCGCCAAAAGGGGAAGCACGCATGGCTCGCCGCAGAGGTTCTCCGCTTCTTNNAGCCCGCGCCCGCCGCCCGTGACGATTGCGACGAGGCCTTTTAGCGGTTTCATATCCATATTGTATCCTTCTCTATCATCTGGCATTTTAGGTGTTGCAGTCATCTGGCCGGGTTGGATTGATTTTGAGGAAATGAATCCTCCTTTCCCACACTGGCAACCAATTATGAATGGAGACGCACCATGCCCAATTTTGCATCGGCCCTAAAAGAGGAGATCGTCCGACTGGCTCGGAAGGAAGGTCGCAATGAAACGGAAAGACTGAAGAAGGCTTCGTCCCAATACAGGTCTGACATTGCCGCCCTGAAGCGGCGGCTTGAAGCGCTTGAAAAACAGTTGTCCCACTTTGAGAAGAAGTCCAAGAGCAGCCAGAAACTGGAGGTGTCCGGCGAGACGACTCCTGTGCGGTTCAGTGCCAAAGGGCTTGCTTCCCAGAGGCAGCGCCTCGGTCTGGCCGCCGCCGAAATGGGCCTTCTCCTAGGTGTATCCGCGCAGACCATCTACAACTGGGAGGCCGGCAAGTCTCGCCCGCGCCAGCAGCAATTGGCTGCCATCGCAGCCTTGCGAGGCCTGGGCAAGCGGCAAGTGAAGTCTCGACTCACAGAACTTGCTGGATGAGCGTTTAACCTGCCTAGACCATCTGGGCCGAACCCACCCTCTTGGCATTCCGGTCCATTTGCCGCATAGTGATCTTTTCCAGGATCTTTGTCAGTTTCATCACGCGATATCCAGAAAGGTGGAGGGACGGGCCCTGTGAAACCTTGGCAACCTGCGGAAGCAAGGTGCCAATTCCTGCCGCGAGTGTCGCGGAGAGATGCTGAAGTGTCATGAACTGACATGCAGATGGGCCCGAGAAATCGGGCCCATCTGCATTTTGGATCGCAGTGAAATGATGAGATTCCTTCCTTTATGGAGGCTCTTGTGAGCGAGCAGTTTTTAGATACCAACGTGCCGGGCAATCCGGCCTACCACTTCACCATCCAGCCTCCCGTCCGGGAGGGCGGCGCGGGGTGGCTCCACCGGCCCGAGCTGGTGCCGGACGCAGGTCTGGCCACCCAGTGCGTGCATGCGGGCGTGCAGCCGGACCCCGCCTATGGGGCGGTCATGCCACCCCTCTACCTGTCGTCCACCTTCGCCTTCAAGGACATCTGCACCAACGCGGGCTATGACTACACCCGCAGCGGCAACCCCACCCGCACGGCCCTGGAGGAGGCCCTCGCCCTGCTGGAAGGGGGCCATGGTGCCACCTGTACCAGCACGGGCATGAGCGCTATCCTGGTGGCCCTGAACCTGCTGCCCCACGGCAGCCACCTCATCGCCACCGTGGACTGCTACGGGGGCACCTTCCGCCTGCTGGAGCATGCCCGGCGGTTCTATGGACTGGAGGTCACCTACCTGGACCTGGCGGACCTCGCGGCCCTGCAGGCGGCCCTCCGGTCCCACACGCGCATGATCTGGATCGAGACGCCCTCCAATCCCCTGCTGCGGCTCACGGACATCGCCGCCGTGGCCGAACTCGGCCATCGCCAGCCGGACTGCCTGGTGGCCGTGGACAACACCTTCCTGTCGCCCTACTTCCAGCGACCCTTCGCCCTTGGCGCCGACCTGGTCATCCACTCCACGACGAAATACCTGAACGGCCATAGCGACGTGGTGGGCGGGGCCGTGGTGTCGGGGCCGGGCCGGGCCGTGCTCACCCAGCAGATCCAGAGCGTGAACAACCTGCTGGGCACCTCCCAGTCGCCCCACGACTGCTTCCTGGTGCTCCGCGGCCTGAAGACGCTGCCCCTGCGCATGCGCCAGCACGAGGCCACGGCCCAGCAGCTCGCCGAGTTCCTGCTGGCCCATCCCGCCGTGGGCAAGGTCCACTACCCGGGCCTGCCCAGCCACCCGCAGCACGACTTGGCCCGACGCCAGCAGCGGGGCTTCGGCGGCATGCTCAGCTTCGAACTGAAGGAGGGCGGCAATGAACGGCTGAACCATGTGCTCCGTGGGCTGCGCTGGTTCACCCTGGCCGAAAGCCTGGGCGGTGTGGAATCGCTGGTGGCCCACCCGGCCTCCATGACCCACGCCTCCATGACCCCCGAAGCCCGCCGGCGCGCCGGCATCACCGACGACCTCATCCGCCTGTCCATCGGCTTGGAGGATGTGGAGGACCTCCGCTCGGATCTGGCGCAGGCCCTGACCTTCCCCTGATGGATCTGGCTAGGCCAGACGTCGGGGCGAAGCGGAAAGAACAGAACATCGATGAGGTCCTGTCCTCGGCCTTGCAAGCAAGGCGGGGGCAACCAACCGAGAAGACGGAAGTGGCTGCACGCTATTTAGAAATGTGTCGGATGAATTAATATATAACTAATTTAATTATCTTACTTGACAATTTACTCCAACCCATTGAATCTGAACGTGCGAGGTTTCCCAACCCACTTCTCGGAGAGCCCCTATGTCCGGCTCCAACCCTGTCGACCAGGCTCACGACCGCCATCCATCCACAGATGGCCAAGGATCTCCGCGCATCCCTAATCCCTCAGGTTTTGTCAGCCTTGTCGGTGCCGGCCCTGGATGTCCTGACCTGATCACGCTGCGAGGCCTTAATGCGCTGGCGGCTGCAGAAGTGGTCCTCTATGATGCTCTGCTGGATCCCGCCTTCATCGGATATTTTCCGGAGCGGGCCCTCACCCTCTCCGTGGGCAAGCGTTGCGGACAGGTCCAGGCCGAGCAGTCCGACATCCACCGTCTGATGATCGAGCACGCTCTGTGCGGACGGCGGGTGGTGCGCCTCAAGGGCGGAGATCCCCTGATCTTCGGCCGGGGCGGGGAGGAGACCCAGGCCCTCGAGGCTGCAGGCATCCCCTTCGAAGTAATCCCCGGGGTCAGCGCCCTCCAGGCCGGCGCCGCCGGCGCGGGCTTCCCTTTGACGCACCGGGGGGTCAGCCGCCGCGTCACCGTCCTGGAAGGCCACCATCTGCCGGAAACAGCAGCGGCCTGGCGGGACCTGGTGGCCAGCGGCGGCACCATCGCGGTCTACATGGGCACACGCACCATCCAGGCCCTGTCCCGATCGCTGCTGGATCATGGTGCTGCGCCCACCTTGCCGGTGGCGCTGGTGGAGCAGGCCCAGTGTCCGGGCCAGACCAGCACCTTCTCGACCCTGGCCCATGCGGCCGCCGGCGCCCTCCGCCCCGCCACCAGGGGCCCCGGACTCTTCTTCATCGGCGAGGCCCTGCACCACCGCTTCCACCCCACCTTGGAGATCTCTCATGAGCCTCTTGCCCCTGTTTCTGGATCTGCACGGGAAGCGCGTGCTCGTGGTGGGCGGCGGGAGCGTCGCGCGAGCTAAGGTGCAGGCGCTCCGCCCGACCGGATGCCACCTCCGGGTGGTGTCCCTGGCCTTTGCGCCGACCTTCCTGGAGGCCCTGAAGGGCTTCGAGGTCGAGCGCCTTGACCGGGCCTTCCACCCCGAGGATCTGGACGGCGTGCACCTGGTCATCAGCGCCACCAACGATCCCGAGGCCAACACCTTCATCGCGGCCCATGCCCGGTCTCTGGGCCTCTGGGTGAACGCCGTGGACGACGCTGCCTCCTGCGATGCCCTGTTCCCCAGCATCCTCCGCCGGGGACCCTTCGTCGCCGCCATCTCCACCGAAGGCGCCTTTGCGGGCCTGAGCCGCGTGGTGCGGGAAGCGCTGGAGGGACTGGTGCCCGACGCCACGATCCCCGAATTCGAGGCCCTGGTACAGCTCCGCCAGCAGCTCAAGGAGACCCTTCCGGACTCCCGCCAACGGGCCGAGTACCTCCATGGCATCCTCTGGCAGGTCCAGCAGGAAGCCCTTCCCAAGGCATCCAGCCTATGAGTACTAACGCCGTCGAAGCCCTCAAGGCCGCCTCGAACTACCTGCGCGGCAACCTCGCCGAGGAAGTGGCCGACCCTGACCCCTCCTTCTCCAAGGATGGCCAGGTCCTGGTCAAGTTCCACGGTTTCTACCAGCAGAAGGATCGCTTCGAAAAAACGAAGCCGCCGGTCCTGATGCTGCGGGGCCGCATTCCCGGGGGACGCCTCAGCGCCGACCAGTACCTGGCCTGGGACAATCTCGCGGAACGCTACAGCGACGGCACCCTGCGCCTCACCTCCCGGCAGAGCATCGAGCTGCACGGGGTCCTCAAGGGAGATGTGAAGGCCAGCCTGCAGGGCCTCCATGCCGCCCTTCAGACAACCAAGGGCGCCTGCGGGGATGTGGTCCGCACGGTCACCCAGGCCCCCAATCCCTGGCTGCGGCCCGATCTGGCTCAGCTGGACGCGGTGGTGGACCGCCTCGCGTCGCATTTCCAGGCCACTTCGAATGCCTACGCGGAAATCTGGCTGGATGGCGAACGCGTGGACCCGGAACGGGAACAGGAACGAATTTTCGGACCCACCTACCTGCCCCGCAAGTTCAAGTTCAGTGTCACCGTCGCCGGTGAAAACCTGGTGGACCTCTACACCAACGACCTGGGCCTGGCCGCCACCTTCGACTCGAACGGAATCCTGGACGGCTTCTTCGTGCTGGCTGGAGGGGGCATGGGCATGACCCACGGGGACGACACCACGTTCCCGCGGGTGGCCGATTTCCTGGGCTGGATTCCCCTCACCGCCCTGATCCCCGTAGCCGAGGCCGTGGTGGGTGTGCATCGTGATGAGGGCAACCGGGAGGATCGCAAGCATGCTCGCTTGAAGTACGTCATCGCCCGCAAGGGGCTGCCCTGGTTCAAGGCCGATGTGGAGGCCCGAGCCGGAATCATCTTCGAAGGCCGCCCCCTTCCGCCTTGGCACACGACACCGGTGCTGGGTTGGCTGGACCGCATGGATGGTACGCAGGCCCTGGGGCTCTCCATCCGTTCCGGACGCATCGGGGGCTCCCTCAAGGCGGCCCTGCGAGAAGTGGTCACGACCTTCCGCCCTGCGATCCAGCTCAGCCCGGATCAGGACCTGATCCTCCTGGGCCTGAAACCGGAGGATCGGTCCTGGGTCGAGGCCATCCTCGCCAGGCATGGCCAGCCCTTGGAGGCCCTGGATCCCCTGGCCTCCAGAGCCATGGCCTGCGTGGCGCTGCCTCTCTGCGGCTTGGCGCTCGCCGAAGCGGAGCGGGTCCTGCCGGATTTCCTCGGAGAGATTCGCAGCGCCCTGGCCCGCCAGGGACTTGCAGGCCGGAGTCTCGTCTTCCGCATGACCGGCTGCGCCAACGGCTGCGCCCGGCCCTACACCGCCGAGCTCGCCCTAGTGGGTCAGACCGCGAAGAGCTACGCCCTGTGCGCGGGCGGCGACCCGGAGGGAACGAGGCTGGCCTTCTCCGTGGCCCACAAGCTGGCCGTGGATGAGTTCCCCTCAGCCTTGGACCGTCTCTTCTCCACCTGGGCCGCGAAGGGTCATCAGAACGAAGCCTTCGGCGATTTTGCAGCCCGCGCCGGCGCTGATGAACTCAGACAGATCCTGGAACCTGTGAGCTGAATTAGCCTGTATACACCGGCTCCCCCCAAGACAGTCCATTCCCTCTCTTCCTCGAACCGGTCATCCGCCCGCACACCAGAATCAAGGAGACATGCCATGTCTGAACGACCGCAAGCCGAAGCGAAACCGGATCCCAGGCTCTCGCTGGATACCTGGGCCGTCCTGGTCGCCCTATTCGCCACGGCCCTGATCCGCCTGGGCATCATCTCCCGCGTCCCCTGGTAACGGGCGGCGTTGGTCCGCCATCTCCGGTCTCCAGGCTTCCAATTTTCGTCTTGATCTGAAGGCTACTCTGAAAGGCAAATCATGGCCGCTGCCATCGCACTGACGCAGGATCCGCCCATCTCCATCAGCACCAAATTCCTCCGGCTCCTGCCGGGCATCGCCCTGCTCTTTGCCATCGGTTTCGCGGGCAAACTCCTCGAAAAAAACATCAACGCCTACGCGAAAGGCCACCACTGGGCCTTCCCCAACATTGAATATGTCCTCTGGGCCATCCTCATCGGCCTGGTCATATCCAACGTCTTCGGCCTCGCCGAAATCTTCAAGCCCGGCGTCGCCACCTACGAGTTCTGGCTCAAGGCGGGCATTGTCCTTCTCGGTTCGCGCTTCCTTCTAGGCGATGTCTGGAAACTGGGTGGCGTCAGCCTTCTCCTAGTGGTCATTGAAATCACCGGCTCACTTGCCTTCATGACTTTTCTTGGCCGCGCCTTCGGCCTTCGCCCCAAGCTCACCACACTCCTTGCCGTCGGCTCTGCGGTTTGCGGTGTCAGCGCCATCATCGCCACCAAGGGTGCCATCGATGCGGACGAGGAGGATTCCTCCTTCGCCATCGCCGCCATCCTCGCCCTCGGCGCTATCGCTCTCTTCACCTTTCCGCTCATCGGCCACGCCCTCCATCTGTCCGATCATGCCTACGGCATCTGGTCTGGCCTTGCCGTCGATAACACCGCCGAGGCCGCCGCCGCCGGCGCGCTTTACTCCGACGCGGCCGCCAAGCTGGCCATCCTTACCAAGACCACCCGCAACGCCCTCATCGGCTTCGTCGTCCTCGGCTATGCCATCCACTGGGCTAGAAAAGGCCAGGCCCATGCGGTGGGCAACAAAGCCACCTTTCTGTGGCAGAAGTTCCCGAAATTCGTCCTGGGTTTCCTTCTGATCTCGTTGCTCGCCACCGTGGGCTTCTTCACCAAAGATCAGAACACGGCTCTGGCCAATCTTTCCCGCTGGGCCTTCCTGCTCACCTTCGCGGGCGTCGGCCTCCGCACCAACGTCCGCGAAATGCGCAAGCAGGGCCTTCGTCCCTTTGTTGTAGGCTTCATCGGCGAGATCGCCATCGCCCTCTTCACGCTGGTACTCGTCATCGTCACCGGTCATTTTTACGGTTTCTGATGAGTACCTGTACGACTGGCCTCGAATGATGCCTCCCGCTGCCGGGTCCTGATGCGGCCCGAAAGGGCGAGGGCGAGGGCGAGGAACAGGACCAGGGGAATCAAGATGCCTGCGTCGACGGACCACGGTTCGGGGCCGAGGATCCCGAGGATGGTCCCCATGAAGGATCCCAGCAGAGACAGCGCGAACCACCCGAACACGGGCCAGAATCGCGCCTTGCCGAGGCGATGGTAGAGACCGGTGCCGAGGAAGCCCGCCAACCCACCCGCGATCCCTCCGGCCAAGTTTTCACCGCGCCCACCCAGGTGGTGGTTCGCAGCCAAGCCGGAGGCGATCACCGCGCCGATGGACCCGAACAGGACGAAGCGGAGAAGGAAGCCAACAGCCATGGACAGTTTGTGCCCCCGCCCTGCCCCGTCCGACTGCTCGTATAGCCACAGACTGGCCACGAGGATCCCGAGGACAGCAAGGACCAGTCCTGCCAAGGACAGGAAGGACACCAGTGCACCCAACCAGTCTCCACGAAGGAGCCTCGGTACCACCAAGGCCAACGCCACCAGAACAAGCGCCAGAACCAGATAGTAGTCATAGCGCACGAACCCTGCCCCTCGACCAAATGAGGTGGGAGGGGAATCAACCGTTGATTGAGGATCCATCGGGCTGCTCGAACGGCGCGGGAGGGGAGGTGAGCCCCAGGATCGCAGTCCTTCCGCTCTCGTCAAGGAAAGGAAAGGACGGTGACTTGAATCGGTCGGGAATCATCCGATACTGCCTTCAACCCCCAACCGATCCACTCCTGCGAGGACCCATGGCCCACCAGTGGACACGCATTGTCTTGAAGGGCAGGGCCCAGGTGATTCCATGAACGATTCGACCTCCTTCCCCCAGGACCTTGCCCAAGTGCCCGAAGCTGAACGCATCCAGGAGACCTTCGGGTGGGCACCGGCCGCCTGGGCCCTCGTTCTCTTCACCTTCACCATCCTCCTGGCCTTCCAGCCGGCGAAACTGAGCACAGGGGAACGGATCAGTCTCTTCTCGGCCCTCCTCAGCGGGCTCCTGCTGTGCTTCTACGAGGTCTGGCGTCGTCGTCAGCCGAGGGTCCTCGTGCGTCGGGGCCCGAGCCTTGCGCTGTACCTCCGGGGAGAACTGGTCCGCGAGATGGGGATCGCAGCCATTGGCATCAGTCCCCGCCACCGGGCCTGGACCTGGGGGCCCATCCTTGTGACCGCCCTTGGCGCCTTGGTCTCCGGGATCTTCCTGATGTACGGGGACGCAGCCACGGCCGGGGCGCAGCGGCTCACGGCAGCCATGGCCGCGCTCAGCTTCGCCGCGCTCTGCGCCAGCATCGTCCGCACGCACCTGTTCTGTGAAGCGACCCTCATTCCCAACGACGGAGGCGGCGGACTCCAGCAGGTGCTGGTACTCAAACGGGATCTCCCACGGATCTTCCGCCCTACCCCCTGATCCCCCGGCCCGAGGGGACAGGCAGTCCTGCATCCCGGTGTGTGATTCGGCCCGTGCGCGTCCTGCAATCGTGATCCCGCAGGAATAGTTCGGGTTAGCATGAACGCTACTGGAGATGCACATGCCTGGCCTTGGAACGATCGTCAACGCCTTAGCCGTCATCGCGGGGGCGGCCCTCGGACTCTTTTTCGGCCACGTGATACCCAAGCGGATCCGCACCACCACGATGTATGCCATCGGCCTCGCGGTCTTCGCCCTGGGACTTCAGATGGCACTGGATCCGCGCATCGAGCACACCAAAATCCCCTATGCCGGTGCCCTGCCCTACCATCCGAATCTCCTCACTGTCATCGGAGGACTGGTGGTGGGCAGCATCCTGGGAGAACTCCTCCACCTGGAACTTCGTCTGGAGCACTTCGGCCAGTGGCTCCAATCCCTTGCCTCGAGGGCACCACTCCTTTCCTCGGCCAAAGCCGACGATGCGGAGGGGAAAGGGCACAGCCTGGTGGAGGGCTTCGTGACCGCGTCGCTCCTGTATTGCGTGGGCGCCATGGCCGTGATCGGCTCGATCCAGGACGCTGCGGGCCAGCCGCACGTGCTCTACGTCAAGGCGATGCTGGACGGCGTCGGAGCCATCATGCTGGCCAGCACACTGGGCGTTGGCGTGGCTCTTTCGGCCATTCCGATTCTTCTGTACCAGGGAGGGATCACCTTGGCGGCGGGGAGCGTCGAGCGCTACCTCACCCTTCCCGTACTATCCACGCTCACGACCACCGGGGGCCTGCTCATCGCCGCCATCGGCCTCGATCTCACGGGCATCAAGCGGCTCCCTGTAGGCAACATGCTCCCGGGCGTTTTCGTCGCAGCGGTGCTGGCTTATTTCTTCGGATAAAATGAGACAGCCGAGGGACAAGAATGACTGCCTATTCCACCAGCATGAGGCTCCGGATCGACTGGAGCGAACTGGATTCCTTCGGCCATGTGAATAACCTGGCCATCTTGAGGTACGCCCAGACGGCTCGGCTCAACTACATGGAAGAAACTGGCATGATGCGGTTTCATACGGAGACGGGAATAGGCCCCGTACTGGCCTCCACAAGTTGTCAATTCAAGAAACAATTGTTCTACCCAGGGCATGTCATAGTCTACACAGTGGTAGATCACATAAAAAACACCAGTTTCCATATCCGCCATTCGGTCTTAAATGAGAATCATGAATGCATTGCCGAAATGCATGATGTGCTTGTCATGTTTGATTACAAAAAGAATATGAAACAACCAATTCCAGAGATTTTTCGCGATAAAATGAAAATTACTGAATTTAATATAGAAGAATAACTTCAATTTTCAGAGATCTGCGGATGACCTGAACGATTACTCCCATTACTCGGTGATCTTCAGGCGGTTCCCGTCCGGGTACATCCATTAAAACTCATGCAGAGGCCTGCTCCCTGCTTAGAGGAAGACGAGGAAGACATGGTCCAGGCTCTCACTGACATGGTCACGGGTTCTATTCATCCTCGAATGCCGAACATCGCGTCGAAACCGGGCACCGCGTTCACCCAGCGCCCTCACTTGGTCGTAAACCTACCTCACCAGTCGACCCAAAGGCCCCTCCGCACAGTGTGCAAGGAAACACCATGCGCATCGCCCTCCCCTCCAGCCGGATGACCGCCCTTCCTGGGTGGCTGAAGGGGGTGGGCCTGGTTGCGCTCGTCTGGATGGCCTGGGTCGGGACAGGTCCCGTCCGGACGCCCCTGAACGGGACACTGGAGGTCGGCTTCCCCGCCATTCTCAGCGGGCTGTCCGCCTGGACCCTCTGGCGGGCCGCGCGCCGATAGGAACTGCCTGCAGCCTTCAGGACCTCTCTCCGATGGATCGCGGTGGGATGGCTTTCGACGTTTCCGGGCATATCCTTCGTCCTGATCCACGATGTTCTCCTGCATAAGGGGATGAGCCCCGGGCAGGTGGGCTTGGCGGACCTGCTCTACCTCAGTGCCTATCCGCTTGGCTGATCGGCCTGGTCCGCCTTCCCCAGGCCACCCACCCTCTCCCCGCTCCATCGCGGATCATTCTGGACAGCGCGGCCTTTATCTTCGGCGTGGGAATCCCTTTATGGGTCTTCGCCCTTCAGCCCGCTCTCGGGAGATCTTCTGGGCTGGATGTCTTCATCAGCATGGCCTACACATCCCTTGCTTTCGTGGGTCTCATCGCCGTGGATTTCGTGCTGCTGTGCTGCGTCCCCCTGCCCACCCGAATGGGCTTCAACCTATTGCTGGCGGGGACCGCCCTGTCCTGGATGTCTGACCTTATCCTCTCCCTGGGCATCACTCAGCAAATGAGGATTCCAAGCCCGTTCCACCTCACCAACCTCATCACGGGTCTGGGCCTGCTCCTGATCCTCGTGGGCTCCTGGCGGATCCAGACCGATCCCGTTCCTGCCCTTCCCCAACGACCCACGGCCTTCAGCCCGGTGCCAATGTTCACGATCCTGGTGGTGGCCATTTGGTTGGCAGGGTTCCTGGACCTTTCGGATGTGAGCAAGGGGACCATCCACCGAGCTGTGACCGGCATCATCGTTCTTTTATTCATCCTCCTCCTGCGGGAGGGACTGGCGGCCCGGGACAGCATCCGCCAGGCCACCGAGGCTGTCACGGCCACCATGAGGGCTCGCTTTGAGGCCCTGGTCCAGCATTCCTCCGACCTCATCCTGGTCGTGGACCGGGAGGGTAGGTTCACGTTTTCCAGCCCTGCCTCATCCCGATTCTTCGGGGACCCGGGCGAGGACCTGGAGGGCCGGTCTGTGGCGGATTTCATTCATCCTGAGGATCTGGGGCTGTGGTCATCCTTCTTAAGCGAGTTGCAGCGTCATTCCGACGCAAGGCCCATGCAACAGTTGCGCATGAGTCATCCGAGGGGGGAGTATCGAACCCTGGAGCTCTCCGGCAGCAACCTGCTCCAAAACCCGGACCTGGGTGGTCTGGTCCTGAATGCCAGGGACATCACGGAACGGCGCCACCTGGAGTTCCAGCTTCGTCAGGTCATGAAGATGGACGCCCTTGGGCGGCTGGCTGGAGGGGTGGCCCACGACTTCAACAACCTGCTGTGCTCGATCCTGGGCAACGTCGAACTGGGGAGAATGAGCATCCCCGAGGATCACCCGCTGCGCAGCAGGCTGGCTCGCATCGAGGGTGCAGCCTCCCACGGCGCCAAGCTCACGGGACGGCTGCTCTCCTTCACCCGGCAGGAACCCTCTCCAATGGCCATCCTGGGTCCGGAACAAGTCATGGAAGACCTCCAACAACTGACCGAAGGCCTCCTGGGAGAACGATTCAACCTGGAGATGTCCGTGGAACCCGCCACAGGGTGCTTCCGCGCGGACCTCGGAGACGTCACCCAGGGGCTCCTGAATTTGGTAATCAACGCTCTCGACGCTATGCCTGCGGGCGGGGGCATACTTCTGTCGGCCAAGAACGGCGAGATCACAGACCCCAGCCAGGTGAACTTCTTGTCACCCGCCCCGGGTCCCTACGTGATCCTGGAAGTAACCGATACGGGCAGCGGGATGGACGAAGGCATCCTGTCTCACCTGTTCGAACCCTTCTTCACCACGAAGGGTGGGGACAGGGGCACGGGCCTGGGCCTCATCGGTGTCTACGGCATGCTAAAGGCCTCCAATGGAGGCATCGTCGTCCGTTCGGAACCCGGCCATGGCACCACCTTTCAGCTATGGTTCCCCCGCGTCGCACGCCCCATCAGGGAGGTCCCGATCCCCGACCAGGTCGAATCTCTCCGAGGCACAGAAACCCTTCTGCTCGTAGAGGACGAGGCGAGGGTGCGCGAAGTGACCAAGGAGGTTCTCGTTTCCCTGGGATACCGCGTCTTCGTGGCGGACAACGCCGACCAGGCCCGCGCCTTCCTTGGGGGCTACGAAGGCGAACTGCACCTGCTGATAACGGACGTGATCATGCCAGGGGACAGCGGCCCCGAACTTGCCGCCGAACTGCTCAAGGCCCGTCCGGGTCTGCGCGTGCTCTACATCTCTGGCTACACCGCAGGTGAACTGGTCGACCACGGACTGAATCAGTCAGGCCACCTCCTCCTGCGGAAACCCTTCCGGAGCGAGCAGCTGGGACGACGCATCCGGGAGATTTTGAAAAGCCCGGCGCCGTCGACCTAGGCACCTTCCTTACCACTGTCGATATGCTAAGCAGCCACAATCCTTTGTGTTGAAGGTGGATCGCACAATCTTGCGTCAGATGCCTCGGTCAGGGTCTGAAAGGCGTTGGAAGCAGAACCGGACTGACGGAGGCGCGGCGCAAAATTTTGTGGTTCTCGAGATCGTATTTGTACAGCCAAGTAGTCTCTTTCGATTTGATAGGGGACGTTGCGAACACCCGTGCATAGAGGTAATGCCTGGTCCTATCAATCCGGATATCCTCGGTGCGTTCGTTGGCGGCCAGGGGTATATCAATCACCTTGGGAGAAACAGGGAGCGTGGGTTCTGACCCGCCGGAGTAGTGGATAGAGATCGGCAGGGACCGATTGCTGGCAGTGATACGGACGGACAATCCATGCAGCAGAGGCACCTGGTCCTCCCAGCGCAGCACATTGCCCTGTTGATCAACCAGGACATGGGAATTGATGGATAGGGCATCCAGGTATGATTTGGCAAGAAAGAGATCTGCCATCTTTGAGTAACCGACATAACCACCCAATCCCATGAACAGCATGACGAATGCCGTGAAGCTGATGAGATAGGTCATGGGCTTGAAGGTCATGCAT
>PMJK01000114.1 GCA_003158505.1 Holophagaceae bacterium
TCCGAGTTGAGCGGAGAGTTAGGCGCATTCGAGACAGGACATTCAATTCATGAGCCATTCGATTGCTAACTCCCGATCTAAAAAAATTTCCATCTGATGTCTTTCACCAGTCCAGGCACCATATTGCCTTGCTACACCAAATTGAACAGGCTTTCTGACGAACACCGCGGCTTTCCATGACTTAGAAGGGATAGCTGGGATGACGATGGAATGAATGATTTCCGTAAGTTCATCACTTGTGATGTGGAATGCACATTCAGAAATATCGGCTAAGGAGCCCTTGCAACCCATCGCAGTCATATCCGTTGTCATTATTCGCCAGTGTTCGGCAAGTTCTCTGCGAGTAATTTCCCCGACCCAGTGCTCGAAGACCAAACATCTGGCCTCATCGACTGTGTATGAAATCGTCATGATCAGCACCCATCAATGGTTGAATGCGGCTAACGAATGAAGCTAACCGGCCCNNCCTGCACCGAGGCGATGAGCGGAGCCCAGGAGGCGAGAAATTGAGAGAGAGCTGAAAACGATGCAGGCGAGGTCCTGGTTGAGCTAAGTGTTAGGAGCTCGCGTTCCATGTTGATGGTGTTCAAATTCCTCTTTGGATCTGGCTTGCCTTAATTTTACATAGCTACCTACTGCCAGAACGAGAAACCAAAGAACAACCTTGATGTTCGGCCCAGCAAAAGGATTTTTCGATAGCATGGACAAAACGGCCATAAGTGAAGAGATGACGAGGCCCCAGGCCATGCCATGGCAGGCATGAACAACATTACTGCTGCCGTCCGATGCGTCATGGGCATAGCCGCCTCGGGCCCCCGACGCTCGGGCAGATTGAATGCATGATCCAAGGCTTGCCGCCCGAGGAGTTCCTCTTTCTGCGGGAGGCCATCCATAGCTCGGGCGACTATTTCGAACGCGATTTCGAATTCGGCATCCGTGCCCTGGCCAGGGGCCTCTTGTCGGAGGCGGAGACCCAGAGCCTACTGCGTCACCTAAATTAAGTTGCGAAGGGGCCGACGCTCTAGGTTCCACCTTCGTATCTATCAGCCCAGGCAGAGGTCTTTGAGTGAAGGGTGGAATGGACCTTCATTGAACGAAGGCCTGACTGCAAATTAGGCGTAGGTATCCACTTTCGTATCCGCCTGGGTCGTACCGATGTCTTGAGCCTTTTCAGGGGCCTTCGCGTCATCCGACTCCTTCTTCGTCAAATCAGGATGCCTGATGGAATAGATCAGGCTTTCCGCCGCGCTTACCACACCATCCCCATTCAGGTCCCGCGGGTCAGTGCTGGTCGAAGAACTGGAGGATTTGCCTCCAGAAGCGGACTTGGTTCCTCCTGTTGCGGGTGGGGCATCGCCGCCAGCAGGAGGAGCGCCCTTCGGGCCCCCCTTGGGGACACTCTGCTGAATTGCGCTGTAGGCACTTTTTGCGGCAGCAAGATCTCCAGAATCCAATGCCTGGCCAAGTTGGTCCATCTTGCTCTGCATCTGAGCCATTGGGCCATTATCACTCTGGGACGCTCCCTGCGGGGCGTTCTTCTTAATGGCGGCGTAGTCACTCTTAGCAGCGGAGAGGTTGCCGGATTGCAGGTCTTTGCCAAGCTGATCGAATAGACTCTTCATCTGGGTCATCTGGCTCTGATTGACTTGTGGCATCGAAGCAGAGTTGGCGGAAATGCTGAGACTGGACATTTTCTCCTCCTTGAGGTTTTGGGAACAAGGCTCCATCCTTGTTCAGGTTGAAGTGAGTGAGGTTGCCCTTGCGGCAGACCTGAATCTGCTTGATGTCCCATCGACAACATCCATGGGCCGTATGAATTTTTCTTGTGCAATCGAGCGTGGTGAGTGCCGAACGTTGAATAGCAACCGCTGAACGTTGAATTGAGGCGGCTGAACGTGATCTGAGGGCTGTTTAAAGCCCAAGTCGCTCCCGGAGCCGAGGTGCTCCACCCCGGCTCGCCTCAATCTCAGCGCCGCCCTGAAGCCGGACGATGGCTCGACCTCCAGCGGCGGGTTTCAGTCCAATCACTGCTTCAGGGCGAACGACCAGATGACGGTGAATCCGCAACAACCCTGCGCCAGGGAAAGCATTCTCGACCTCCGCAAGGCTCGTCCAGGTTGTGCGAAGCCGTGTTCCGGCATGGGCCCACACGACCTCGTTTTCCACCTCAAAATGGGTGGTCTTGGCGAGATCAACTAACACCACTCCCGTCCCCGCCTGAACAGGGTATCGATGGTGCACCGGAGTCGCATCCATAGGCTTTGACAGAACCAACTGTGGGCGCCTTGCCTGAATTCGGCGGAGAGCCCTGTCCAGGCGGGACGCCGTGATGGGTTTGAGGAGGTAATCCACCGCCTCGGCATCAAAGGCTTCCACTGCATGTTCGGAGAAGGCTGTGGTGAGGACCACGGGAATGCGCCCCCGAACAAACTTCAGAATCTCCATGCCATCCAGGTTTGGCATATGAATGTCGAGGAATAGGGCATCAATGCTGTGGTCAGTCTGTAACCAATCCATCAGGCCCCGGCCCTCTGTAAAAAAGGAAACGATGGTGCACCCTGCTTCTTTGAGTAGCCGAACGAGTCGCTTTCGGCTGAGTGCTTCATCCTCGGCCACGACCACGCGTAGACCGGTAGCGATCATGCGCCACCTCCAGGCTTCCAACGCAGAATCGCCTGGGTCCACATGCCTTCTCGAACCATGGTGAAAGTCCCCTTGGCCTCGGACCACAGGGCGAGACGCGCCACCAAGTTGCCGATCCCAATGCCGTGACTCAATTTCTCAGGGGGCGGAATTCCAGTGTTTTGAACCATGAGGCTGATTTGCCCCTCATTCCGATGACAGGAGATCCGAATTTCACCACCTGCCTCTGAGGGCCCGATTCCATGCTTGATGGCGTTCTCTACCAGGGGTTGGAGGAATAAGGGTGGAAGGGAGAGATCATCAACATCGATGGGCCAGTCCCAAGATACCTTCAACCGTTCACCGAGCCGCATCTGTTCCATGGATAGATAGGCTTCTACAAGCTTTCTCTCTTCTCTCAAAAGAACACGATCCCGTTTCCCATGAACGCTGAGTATCCGATAGAGATCTGCAAGTCGGGTGATGACGGTCTCGGCAGCCAGCGGGTCCTCATAGATCAATTCGGATAGGCTACTCAATGCGTTGTAGAGCACATGAGGTTCAAGCTGGTTTTGCAGGGCCTTGGATTCGGCCTGTCGAAGCAGCCCTGCAGTTTCCTGCTCTCGGGCCTCCATCGCTTCCTTCTCGGCCAGCCCCCATCCGACGAAGGTGGCAAAAGCGAAGTTGATCAGGCCGACACCGAAGATCGGGTTCGCCAAGCCTGGCCCCATTGGGGGAAACGGTGCATTGGGAGGCCATCCGGGCGGCGCAGGCGGAGGGGGGGCTGGATGAAAAATCTGAGCGAGCAGGAGGAGGCCCCCAATCCAGGTGGCATTGAATGCCAAGGAAACAATCAAGCCTCTGATTGTGGCAACACGCCGAGGCCCATCCTGGGCCCACTGCCATGGGATTGGATCCAGTGCCAGATGGCAGTAGATCCCCACGAAGGGCAGGAGCCACTCCACCAGGCTTAGTGGGTGTCGAATGCCCAGACCCCGGAAGAGGCATAACATTCCTCCAAGGAGCACCACGAACACGACATTCCAGCCTCCAGTCATTCGTTTGACCAGAGATCGAAGGATCACTTCTTGCCGCACTCGGACTCCTTGGAAGAGATCACCACCAGCAAACCAGAAATTCAGCCGAATCGCATGAATGAGACGCCGAATGTCGATTTGCAACCGCTGAATGTTGATCTGAGCAAGGGCAACGGCATGCACAACGATGTTTCCCTGAGCGTCCTGCTTTGATGTTTCATTTTTCGCATGGTGATTCTTGCCGAGTACTGGTCCCAATGCAGTAGGGACGGGCCTTTAGAGATTTGGAAGGAACTGGGAAGAGAAGATGGAACTCATTGACTTGGGACATTCAACCTCTTGGAAACGACATCCAGCGGCTGATATGAACAGTCGAGCCTAGCTCTATCCTGCAGAACGACACTCGAACCGAAGAGTCCCCGTCGCCATGGGCGCGGCGATTGCTGGGACCACTTGGAGCCGTGCTCTATTCCCACTTAAGGAGGGACACATGACCATATCGTCCGTCGGAGCTTCCAATAGCATCGACCTCATCTCACTTCTGTACAAACAAAGCCGCTCCAGTGGCTCTGGCAGCAACACCGGCACGGACGCCACCTCGGATTCGGTCAGCCTATCCATGCAGGCCCAGTTCATGCAGGGTGCCCAGCAGTTCCAGACGGATTTCAGTAGCCTCGGGTCGGCCCTACAGTCTGGGGATCTGGCAGGCGCCAAGAAGGCCTATTCAGCCTTGCAGAATGATATCCAGGCCAATCAACCCGCCGGAGGAGGGAATGATCCCATGGCGCAGGGTTTCGCGGCCATCGGCAAAGCCCTGGATTCTGGAGACACGAAAGCCGCCCAGACTGCCTACGACTCCATGCAGACCCAAATGGACAAGATGGCCAGCATGATCCAAAGCATGATGAGTGGATCCACAAGCGGAGTTTCCAGCACGAGCTCCACCAGCGGAACCACCAACTCCAATCCCTTTCAGCAGGATATGAACGAGCTCGGCAAACTCATCGACTCCGGCGACCTAGACGGCGCCAAGAACTTGCTCAAGTCGATGCAATCCAAGTTGAAGGCTCACGATAACTCGACCCAGAACGCGCAGAGCCAGTCGGCGGGTTCGAGTACAGATATCGAATCACTATTCAACTCCCTGGGGAAATCGTTGGATTCCAATGATCTGAGTTCCGCGCAGGACGCCTGGAACAACCTGATCAAACAATTCCAGGGCAGTGGCAACACGACTCTAGGATGAATCCGAGATTCACTGTCTATGGCCGGTTAGGGTTGACTCCCTACCGGCCAGTTGATGTTGTGGATCCAATATCCATAGGCTTCCGGCACAGAAAGGGAGCCAACGTCGGCATGATCGTTTCTAGAGCCATCAGGACATATGACATTGTGTTCAGTCCGTCATCCAAGACCTGCCTGCCATCACATCGAATGCCTTGCTCTCGTCTTGGCGCCCCATGCAGACAGATCGGGGTTTGTATCTCATCCGCGCACTTGGACATGCCACCGGAAGGGTACATTTGATCTGGTAATTTGATGGCAAAGTGATGCCAATTCGGGTGTCCTCCGCACCGGCCTACGCCCTGCGCTACGGTCACCCCAATTGGCATCACTTCCTGAACGATGAATTCTCATTGTCGTTGATAGTGGATTGTAGTTGACGCCGACCACCTTCCTGCATCCGTCTCTAGAAGTGGGCGGTCAG
>PMJK01000077.1 GCA_003158505.1 Holophagaceae bacterium
CTGGATCATCGACCTGGGCCCCGAGGGCGGCGGCGAAGGGGGCCGCATCATCGCCGTAGGCACGCCCGAAGAGGTGGCCAAGAAGAAGGCCAGCGTGACGGGGAAGTACCTGGCGCCCTATTTGAAATGAACGCTAGGCGTACAGATTTACCTGCTGCCCGATACCGGACTGCTGGGACATCAACCGCACCATGTCGGCGCCCTGCTGGGCCATGATATCCACGGACTTCTTGAGCATGGCGACCGCGACTTGGTTCTGGGTCATGGCCTGGGTCTGGGCTACTGCGCTGGCGACGAGGGGATCCACGGGGGCCTCAATGGGGCTTTATCGGACGTGAGGTTTTCGAACTTGAGCGGCCCGGAGCAGGGCGGCGGCATCCTGGACGGGTGCCTTGGCCGCGGTGGCGGCCCGGTTTTCGGCGGCGATGGCCTCGAAGACCTCCCGGCGATGGACCTGGACGCTTCTGGGGGCCTTGATGCCCAGCCGCACGCCATCCTTGGAGATGCCGAGGACGATGACTTCAACCTCACCGCCGATGACGATGGACTGTTCCGGCTTACGAGTGATCACCAGCATTCAGGAAGGCTAACAGACTCGTTCAGTCCTGGACGATGATCGGGAATTGCAGGGGGTACTTGTCTGCATTCAGGACAATCTGGAACCCGATCCGGGTCTTGACGTTGATGACCAGTGGTCCCGCCAGGTTGGTGGTCATGTTCCTGGGATCCTCCGGAATCACCACCAGCGTGAGGATCAGGGCATCTTTCGGGGCTTCAAGATGGAGGGCTTCCGCCTCCTCCTCGCCCAGGGGCACCTCGTAGTCCTTCTTGACGCAGGCGGGATCCACACAGATGAAGGAAACCTCCCGGGCCTCGACGGACTGGAGGAACTTAAGGGGATAGCTGTCTTTGGGCTCGAACAGCTTGAACAATGTGAGATTCGAGAAGCCCACCAGACCCTTGGGGAAAGTCAGGGGTGTGCCGTCGGGAAAGGGGTCGGTAGCTGGGGTTATTGCAGGTTCGGATGTCATGGCTATCCAGGGTTGTTCCAGATCAATCCATCGGTCGATTCAGGGTCTTCCTGAGTTTCATGGGCCCCCTCGCTGAAGACCTCCCATAGGGCATCCAGCCGCTTGCGGCGGAACCGCGGGTTCGGGATGGTCCGCTCGAGCGCCTCCTTGGTGGCCGGGGGATGCGTCAACCGGGCGATGAGCCATCGGTTGCCCAACTCCATGACGGCGCCCACGTCGCCTTCGTTGCCCCAGGCCCAGCGCAAGGCGGTCAGCCGCACGGCCCGGGCCACCGCAAGGTCGCCCAGGTGCCGGACCTTCTCCACCACGGGATCGTGCTTGGGGGACGTGTAGGCACGGACCTTCTTCAATAAGTGACGCATCTCTTTCGGAAGACTGGCCAAGCGCGGCCCGATCTCCGGATGATCCCGGTGGGCGTCGCACTCGTCGGCCAAGGTCCTCAGCAAGGGCAGCAGCAGGGCTGCATCGCGGCTGGCGTAGCTGATCTGGGCTTCGCGGAGGGGACGCACCATCCAGTTGGAGTCCTGTTCCTCCTTGGGAATGTCGAGGCCCAGCTTGAGCTTGGCCATGGTCTTGAGGCCCGGCTGTGGGTACCCCAGGGCCCGGGAAAGCAGCATGGTGTCGAAGATGCTTTCCGGCACCACATCGTAGAGGCGCTTGAAGACGATGCCATCCCCGGAGAAATCATGGACGATCCAGGGTACCTGGGCCATGGCCTGCAGGGCGGGCCGCATGAGACCGCCCAGAGCCAGCGGATCCACCAGCCAGGCCTGATCGTGGGTGGCCACCTGCATGAGCGCCAGCACGCAATGATGCATGCCCGTGAGGCTGCATTCGATGTCCACGGACAGCACTCCGGCCGCATGCCAAAGAGGGAGCGCCTCCTGCAGTTTTTCCGGCGTATCCACATAGGTTGTGGGAAGGTCGAAGTGGTCGAGCACCATCCACTCAGTGTGCCGCAGAATGACGTCCATTATCCTGGAGACTCCATAGTAATTCGAGGAACGCCATGAACCGATCGCTCTTCTGGACCACTTTCGGGACCGTCTTCCTGGCCGAAATCGGGGACAAGACCCAGCTCGCGGCGATGACCGCCACCGTGCGCAGCGGCCAGGTCTGGACCGTGTTCCTCGCCGCCAGCGCGGCCCTTGTTTGCGCCACGGCCATCGGCGTGGCCGCGGGTGAGGTGGTCTTCAAATACATGCCCGAAGCCACCATCAGGTGGGTGGCAGGGTCGGCCTTCATCGCGGTGGGACTATGGGTCCTGGTCAAGGGCTGACCCACCTTTTCTACGACGGGGGCTGCGGTGTCTGTCGCGGCGCGGTACGTTTCGCGGCGAAGCGCGACGTATCCCATCTGCTCCGCTTCGCGCCCTTGGGCGGGGCGACCTTCGAGCAACTGGTCCCGCCCGGTCTGCGGACCGGGCTTCCCGACAGCCTCGTGGTCCTCACGCCGGAAGGTGGGCTGCTGACCCGGTCGGAAGCCGTGATCCAGCTGCTTCGCCGGATGGGTCCGATCTGGCGCCTGGTGGGCCTCCTGCTGACCTGGATCCCCGTCCACATGCGCGACTGGGTCTACGACCTGGTGGCCCGCAGGCGGCCCGCAGGGCGGCCTTGTCCAAGAGAATTCGCAGCGGGCGATCCACGGTTCAAGCCATAGACATAAAAAAATGTCACAATGGCGGGCGAGGTCGCACCGTAAAAGGTAACAACAGTACGTTGGTTCTGCCCCGGCCCTCCGGGAAGGCCATGTCCTGTTCCATCAACGGGGTCGCCGTGCGGCCCATGCGCGGCCCTGGCCGCACGGAGGATCCATGTTCACGAAGCTCATCGGTGCCGCCACGCTCTTCACAGCAGGTTCGCTCATGGCGGGCAGTTCCACCTCGGTCGGCGCCACGCCCGTCGAATCGTTCAGCTCAGGGACCGTTCTGGCACAGTCCGGCTGCGGATCCCAGGAGCCCAAGGATGAGGGCAAGGCGCCCGCCAAGGCCACGGAAGGCAAGGCCAAGGATGGTTCCTGCGGGAAGGGCTCCTGCGGCAGCAAGGACGTGAAGAAGGGCCAGAAGGATGCCTCCTGTGGCAGCAAGGAGGCGAAGAAGGACAAGAAGGAGGGCTCCTGCGGGAAGGATAAGAAGGAAGCCTCCTGCGGTGCCGATAAGAAGTAGCTTAGTGGGAGGAACCTCATGGCTCAGGACAGGTTCACCGGCGTGGGGATCGGGCTTCGCCGCCCGCACCTAGAGCAGGTCGCGGAGAGGGAAGGCCATGGCGTGCCCTTCTGGGAGACCTGCCCTGAGAATGTCATCGGGGAGGGCGGCCGTTTCCACCGGATGGCCTGCGCCATCCTCGATCGGGATCCGATTCTCACCCACGGGCTGGCCATGTCCGTGGGTGGCTTCGATCCCTGGGACAAGCAGTACCTTCATGACCTGAGTGATTTCATCCTCCGTACCGGGACTCCCTGGCATTCGGAACACCTCTGCTTCACCTCCGTGGACGGCAGCTGCCTTCACGAACTGCTCCCCATTCCCTTCACGCGGGAGGCCGTGAGGCACACGATCACACGGGTGCGGGAGCTTCAATCCCGGCTGCCGGTTCCGCTGCTTCTCGAGAACATCACCTATTACGCCGAGTTGGGGGCCGCCGAAATGGATGAGGCGGACTTCATCTCAGCGGTGCTGGAGGGCGCGGATGTGGGATGGCTGCTGGATGTGAACAACGTCTATGTCAACGCGCTGAACTTTGGCTTCGATCCGAAGGAATGGCTGTCCCGCATGCCGCTGGATCGCGTCGCCCAGCTTCACATCGCCGGGCACAAGAGATTTGGCGACATCACCGTGGATACTCACGGCGCCGACGTCATCGATCCCGTCATCGACCTGATGCAGTGGACCCTTTCCCGCCTTGGACGGCCCGTACCGGTGCTCCTCGAACGAGACAACCACATCCCCGATTTCGACGAGCTCTTGGCCGAACGGACGCGCATCCAGTACGCCTATGACGCGACGCTGGTGCTAACCGAGGTCCGTCATGACTGAATCCCGGACCCTCCGCCTCCAGCGTGCCCTGGGCTCCCTGGTGCTGGATGGAGGTGAGGCGGCCATCGAGGCGGACCCCGGGCGAGTGGCCCGGCGGCACGGCCTGTCGGGTTCGGATCAGCGGTCCTTCCGGGAACAGGTTCCGGCGATGATGATCTATCGCGAACTGGCCCGGTTGAGTCTCATCGAGCCGCTGGAGTCCATGTTCCCGGTGGTGAAGGCGCTCCTTGCCGGGGCTCGTTCCTGGGATGGGTGCGTGCAGGCCTTCCTGGATGCGCGGGTGGTGCAGAGCTCCCAGTACCGGGACATCGCCCCAGCCTTCCTCGGTTGGCTCGCTGCCACCCGCTGGGGCCAGGATCGCTGGCCCTTCCTGCTTGAGCTCGCCCATGCGGAGATCCTGGAAACGCTGGTGGCCCGCTTTCCCGATTCGGAGCCGCTGGAAGGGCTCCATGCGCATCCTGGGCCAGGGGACCTTGTGGTTCTGGACCCTGCCACCCAGGTCGTGACCTACGCCCATGCGGTCCACCGCGCATGTGTGGAGGCGCCGGTTCCCGAGGCCCGCCCCACCCACCTCCTGGCCTTCCGCGATGGAGATGGCATGGCCCGGCTAATGGAGCTGACGCCAGCCACCGCCGCGCTGCTCGTGCAGGCCCAAAACCGGCCCATTGCGGAGGCTGCGGTCGCCGTGAATTTGTCCGACCTGGCTCCCGTGACGAAGCTCCTATACGACCTTCGATGCGACGGCGCCATCGCCGGATTCCGCCCCGCCCCCTGACCCAAGAGGCTCCCATGTTCCTCCGTTCCCTTCGGCCAGCCCTATGGCTGGCGCTTCCCCTCATGGCCCAACCCCGGGTGTTCCGCGTGGACGACAACCATACGGTGCTCGGCTTCAAGGCCTCCACCTTGCTCTTCGACGTGCCGGGCCGCTTCACCCATTACAAGGCCGACATCCAGGGCGACCCTGCTGCGCCCGAGGGCGCGAAAGTCCAGATCGAAATCGACGCCAAGTCCATCAGCACGGCCATCCAGGCCCGGGACGAGCATCTCCGGTCTGCGGACTTCTTCGACGTCGCCAAGTACCCGAAGATCACCTTCACGTCGCGGGAAGTGCGCAGGGATGGCGACCGGGTGGTGGTTCGAGGCACCCTGGCCATGCATGGCGTGGCCCGGGACCTGGATCTTTCCTTTGTGAGTGCGGAGGGGTTGAATGGAGCCGGGACCCATACTTGGTCCTACCGGGCTACTCTGCCCTTGGACCGGCTCGATTTCGGCTTGGGTGCGGAGAGCGTGGCGGCGAAGATCAGCCTGAAGCGTCCAGTGGAACTGGACCTCCTGCTGGTGGGCTTCTTCGAGGAGCCTCAAGCAATAGCCCAGCCGGCACCAGCCAAGAAGACCTCAAGCTCCGCCAAGAAGTAGGACTTGCCTGTCCACGGACCGCCGCGGACACTGGCAGCGGCATGACGGAAGCCCCTCTGAAGGAAACCGAACTGATCCAGAAGGCTGCGACCGGTGACTCGGATGCCTTTGGCGCGCTTGTCCAGCCCCATCTTTCCCTCTTCCACAACGGAATCCACCGCATCTTGGGCAACACCGCCGACACGCAGGACGCGCTCCAGGACGCCCTCATGAGCATCCATCGCGATCTGCCCCGGTTCGAGGGCCGTAGCCGCTTCAGCAGCTGGGGCTACAAGATCTGCCTGAATGCGGCGCTCATGATGCGGCGGAGCCGCGTGCGGATCCATGAGATGGAACAAGCTGAGCCGCTGGCTCTGGGACCCTTCGATGAGCGGGGCCACCATCTGGAGCCGGACTACTTGCCTGAGTGGCAGGTCGAGGCTCAGGCGCACGATCTCGTTGAGCGGCAGGAGATGCGAGAGTGCCTGAGCAGGGCTCTCGACGAGCTGCCCGATTCGCACCGGATCGTGTTCGTGCTGAAGGATCTCGAGGACTGGGAAACCGAGGACATCGCCCGGCATCTCCAGGTGGCCTCCGGCACGGTCCGCCAGCGGCTTCACCGCTCCCGGGTGCTGCTCCAGGCCCGCCTCCGAACTTTTGTCCTGGGAGGCCGTTCATGACATTCTTGCCTTCCTGCCAAGACGTCCAGACTCATCTCACCGAGTACGCCGACGGCTCGCTGCCCATGCGCCGAAGGGTCGGCATTTGGATCCACCTGCGGTTGTGCAAGGCTTGCGCTCGGTTCCTCCGCGGCATGAAGGCCTTACCGGGATTGGCGAAACGGGCACTCGCTCCGCCGGAGGGGACTCCGGAAGAGGCGGCTGTGGCCTTGGCGGAGGTCCAGGCGACTCTGAGGAAGCGTCCGAAGGCCTAGCCGCGCTTCAGGGTCAGGATCACGATCTCCGGGGCTGCAGCGATCCGGATGGGCAGGCCCACCACGCCGAGGCCGCGGCTCACATACAACAGGTCCTCGCCCTCGCGATAGAGCCCCTCCGTGCGGGGACCAAGGATGCGGGCGCTGTTGAAGCCAGGAATGGGATTGATCTGGCCACCGTGGGTGTGGCCTGAGAGTGTGAGCCGGGCCCCAGCCGCCAGGGCCTGCTCCCATTCGCTGGGTCGGTGGTTCATGCAAATCCGGAAGGCATCGGCGGGGAGGTCTCTGGCCGCCTCGGCGGGCCGGGGCCCTGGGCCGAACACCATGCGGCGGAAGCGCCCGTTACGGGCCATGGGATCCTGCAGGCCCATGAGCGCGAGGGTGCCGCCATTTCGTTGGATCAAGGCCGCCGCGTTCTCCAGGCATCGGATCCCCTCGCGCTCCAGATCCCGCCAGATGGGACGGGGGTCATCGAAGAAATCGTGGTTGCCAAGCACGGCGAAGCGGCCCAGGGGTGGAAGAAAATCGCGAAAGGCTTCGAGCAGGGGTTCGAGTTCCTCCGGCCGACTGTCCACCAGGTCGCCAGTAATCAACAGGAGCTCAGGCTGCTCTCGTTCCGTCAGTTGCCGCCAGCGCCGCAGCGTGGCTGGACCGACGAGGGGGCCCGCGTGAAGGTCGGTGATTTGGGCTATGCGGAGTCCGTCCAGGCCCTGGGGTAAATCCGGGAATGGCAGCGTCCGGCGGGTGATCTCCGGGTTCCCATAGGCTTCCCGGGCGCCGTCCACACCGAATGCAATGGCCCCTCCAGTGCTGGCCAGGGCTGCCGTACGGAGGAAGGCCCGGCGTCCGGGGTCGACGGCGGCTTCTTCTTCAGTCTCTGAATCCGTGGCAGAGGGCGTGTCGCGATGGACGATCCGCCACACCCCCTCCGCCAGCATGGCGATGACCAAGTGCATCACCGTGAACGCCTGGAAGTAGAAGGCCACTCTTGCAGGTGCCTGCACCAGGGCCAGGGCGCCGTGTCCACCCAGTCCGGCTACGCGCATCCCCGCGAAGATCACCAGGGGCAGATGCAGCAGGCCCAGGCCCCAGGGAAGCACCCAATGGGCCTCTTCGGGGAGCTCCAGCCGAAGCAGGCGTAGGTGGAACCATTGGAGGAGGAAAATAAGGATGAGGGCGATGAGGAAGGGCATGGGCTTCCGGTCTGGGGTCAGGGTCTAAGAATCAGGCTTAGGGTTCCGATGGTGCGCCCCTTCATCACCCCGTCCATCAGCCGGTGAAGGCCCAGCGTGAAAGAAAAGTTGCCAGCGAGGCGGCGAACCACCTCCATGGGAATGCCTAGATTACGGCTATCGATCTCCAGCCCGCCCACTCTCTGAGCAGATGGTCGGGGCAACGGGTCATCCCAAACCGTGGCGTGTTCCAGATAGGCCGTGACGATGCCAAGACCCAGGTCGCCCCGAAGGGTTTGGAGGCGGTTACCGGTCGCGGTGTAGGCGGGAAGGGCGGCCTGCACGACGAGATTGGCGTCCAGGGTGGACGGAACGAGCGACGTGAGTACGCCCCCGAGGCGGAAAAGGTCGAAGGCCGTGGGGTTCCCGCCCAGGCGGCCCTCTTCGGCACGGAGGGTGACCGGGACCCATGGGTTGACCCAGCCGGCGCTGAGGCCCAGTCGGGCGAGCGTCCAGGCGGAGCCATCCGTGTGTCCTTGGTAGGCTTGGAGGATCGAGGCTCCGCGGAAGCCCTCGCCATCCCAGCTCCACTGGTTCCCCAGGGTGGCCGCCCCGCCCAGGAGTGATCGGGTGAATCCATCGCCACCCATGGGCGTGATCTGTTCGAAGGCGGCCGAGGGCCGGAGGCTGCACCGGGGCCGGCCCTGGTCTTCGAAATCGAAGGCCAGCTCGGCCCCCCGGCGTTCCCGGTCGAATCCATGCGCGGCCACGAAATCTTGATGCGAGGGATATTCCAACGAGGAGAACACCTGGAGGGAAGGAGCCCAGTTCCAGCCGCGCCAGGCCACGCCCAGTGTGCCTCCACGGGGCCCGGTGGCACTGCCAAGACCTGCGAGAACCTGCCAGTTCAGGCGGCCCAGAATGTCGTTGCCGCCGCCGCCGACCTGGTAGCTGAGGCTCGAAGGGGTGCTGCTGAGTCCGAAGAGCGAGATAACCTCATGGCTTTCGCCCACCCGGTAGGGATGAGGCTCGACGGGCACCGGGGCGGGAAGAGGATCGGGTTCATCGGCCTTCGGCAGCACCAGGTCCTTCACCAGGGGCGCGGGATCCTGGGGCAGCGAATTTTCATCCAGGGGCGGCAGGCGGGCATCCAGCTTCCGTATCTGCAGACCGGATGCACTGAGCTGGGTGAAGTAGATCCATTTGCCATCCGGGGAGGCGACGGGATTCCAGGCGGCGGCCAGGGTACGAGTGAGGGGTCTGCCCTGTCCGTCGACCAAGTTCCAGATACCCTCCCTTTCCTTCCAGGTGAGCCCGCCCGGAGCCACGGATTTAGGCACTGTCTGGGAGGCGATCTGTACCCCATCCAGGCACCACAGCCTGGGATGGGGTTTCAAAACACCTTCCGAATCGGGAAGGCGCAACTGGTAAGCCACCGTGCTTGACGAGGTCCACAGGGGCTTCCAGGGCAGGGCGCCATGGATGGGTCCCAGGCGGCGGGTGGGCGGCAGGATGGGCACAAGGAGCGGATGATCGGCCGGTTCCTCTGGGTCCTTGATGGCTGGTTTAGGTGCCTTGGCCTTCAAGTCCCACACGTAGAGGCCAGGTTTCTTGGGATCCAGAACCCGGGCCAGCAGCTTCGAACCGTCCGGGCTGAGGGCCAGATCCGTGGCCCATCCATTCAACTGAGTAACCACCTCACCTTCGCGGAGACCTTGGGCTCGAACGCGGCGTTCGAGCTCCAGGGACGTGTGGGTCAGTTCCGCACAGAAGCGCTGGTAGCCATCCTTGGGGCCGAAGCCGAAGGTGGCCTGGAAGGACGCATCGAAGTCGCGTTGGCCGGCCATGTGCGTCCACAGGGTCTGGAAGATTTTTGGGTCACTGGACCTGGTCTCCAGCCACTCCAGGTAGGCACTCCCAACCAGGTAGGCCATGCTGCCGCCCAGGAACCCATTCATGCGGTTCAGGGCCTCGTAGGGGGGCAGCTTGCCTTCGATGGCCCACTGGCGCAGCACCGAGGCGCGGATGGCACTGTGGGGGCGGCCGCTGCCCGTGAGCTTGCCCTCAATGAGCGTGGCGTAGCCCTCGATGACCCACCGCGGGGACTTCCGGGTCACGGGTCCCACCACCGCAGTCCAGCGCTCCCAGAGGCCGGGTTTCCGGGCGGGTCGCAGGAGGTGGTGCATGTGCCCCAGTTCATGGGCGAGGAGCAATTCGGCCCAGCCGCGATGGTGGCCGACCACCGAATCCGCCTCCGGTTCACTCTTCCACAGCACCACGTGGGGCCGGTCGAAGAACGGGAGGGCCATGCCGTTGGCCTCCATGACGGGGTCGAGGATCAAAATGTCGATGGGCTTCTCATACACGAANNTCGCGGCCAAAAGCCTCGAAGGCCTTCGGGCAGTGGATGCGGTAATGCACCGTGGTGAAGGTGAGCCAGGCGGCGTCCGGGGACTGTATGTGCGGTGCCGCCTGGAGCAGGGTCGGCAGCAAGGCGAGACAGGGGGTGAAGGATCGGGAAGGCATGTCTCCAGTTTGCCCAGGGAGTGATCGTCGTCACTTTCTGAGATTAATTCTCAAAAAACAGGGTTGAACCTCACGGGGAATTAATTGAGACTGATTCTCATGATCATTGTTGCTGCCCTCTTCATTACGCTTGCGAGCCTGTCGCCCCAGGCATCGAGACCCGTTCCAGCACCCGCCATGGATCGCACCGTGCTGGCCATGGGGACGGAGCTTCGCATTCACCTTGAGGGCAGCGGAGATCTGGGCCAGGCCTCGGAAGCCGCCCTGGCGGAAGTGGCCCGGATCGAGGCGGCCTGCTCAACCTGGAACCCGGCCTCATCGTGGAGCCGCTTAAACGCCTCGCAGGGAGCGCCCGTGACCCTGGCTAGGGAATGGATCGATCTCCTCGGCCAGATCCAGACCTGGAACCTGCGGACTGAGGGCGCCTTCGATCCTGTGCTGATGGCCCTGATCCAGGCTTGGGGCACCCGGGAGGGCGGACGGACTCCGGGACCGGAGTCCCTGGCAGAAGCCCGCAGGGCCTCCGGATCGTCGCTGCTGGCCCTGGACAAGAGCCATAGCGCCGCCAGGCTGCTGCATCCCGGAGCCGGCGTCGAGGAAGGCGGCTTTCTCAAGGGCTATGCCCTGGATGCCATGCGGAAGGCTTCGGGAGTTCCTTCGGGCTGGATGGACTTCGGGGGCCAGGTCCTGGCCTGGGGCCGACCCTTGACCGTCGACATTGCGGATCCGCAGGACCGGCAGCGGACGCGCTGCACGCTCGCCTTGAAGGCAGCTTCCCTCTCCTGCAGCGGCACCTCGGAGCGGGGCAGGCACATCCTGGATCCCCGCAGTGGAGAGCCTTGCCCGGCCTGGGGCAGCACCGCCATAGTGGCGGCCGATGGCCTTTCGGCGGACGTGCTGTCCACCGCGCTTTACGTGCTGGGCCCCGATCGGGGTCTGGCCTGGGCCGAACGACATGAGGTCGCCGCGGCCTTCCTTCTCAACGATGGGCAGATCCGGATGAGCCGGGCCTTCCAATCGCTCAACCCCACCTTGATCCCCAGGGAGTACCGATGAAATGGATCCTCACGCCCTTCGCTGGGGCGCTGCTGGCGGCCTCTTTGGCGGCCCAGCAACCCCCCGATACCGACAAGCGAGTGACGGAACTGGAACGCAGACTGGATGCCCTTTCGCGACAGCTGGAGCAGCAGCAGACAGGCAGTGCGCTGCCCGTGGCCGAGGGCGGCGCGGGCAGCTACGGGCTGGGGGCGGCGGCGAGCAAGGTCTACTCCGCCCCGGCGGGAGTGTCCATCGGCGGCTATGGGGAGTTCCTCTACCAGAATTTCGCCGGCAAGCTGCAGAACGGCACCTACGCGCCCGAGGACAACCAGATCGATACCCTTCGCGCGGTGTTCTACTTCGGGTACCACTTCAGCGATTGGATCGTCTTCAACAGCGAGGTGGAATTTGAGCACAGTGGTTACTCCGATGCCCACCCCGAGGGTGAAGCCATCGTCGAGTTCGCCTATCTGGACTTTCTCATTCGGAAGGAATTCAATGTGCGGGCAGGGCAGCTGCTGCTGCCGATCGGCTTCACCAACGAGATCCACGAACCGCCCGCGGTGCTGAGCACCGCCCGCCCCTTCGTGGAGCGGGAGGGCGGCATCATCCCCACCACCTGGCATGAGAATGGTGTGGGGCTCCACGGCGAGCTGCCGGGCATTCTGAATTACCGCCTCTACCTGGTCAATGGCATGAATGCCGCGAACTTCAGCGCGGGCGGAATCAGTGACGGCCGGCAGGATGGCAACAAGGCCAATGCAGAGCGCTTCGCCCTGACGGGACGGCTGGATTGGCATCCCGTCCTGGGGGGCACGGTCGGCTTCAGCTTCTATCGGGGCAACAGTGTCTTTGAAAGCCCCTACGAGGCGCCCATCGGCGCGACCACCATTCCAACGGCCCTCGCGGACATCCACGCGGAATACCGCGCCCAGGGCTGGCAATTCCGGGCCCTGTACGTCCGTACGACCCTCGGGCAGGCTGAGATCGAAAGCCTCGGCACTGCCGCGGACGCCAACGCGGTGGGCACGAGGCAGTGGGGCGGCTACCTGGAGGCGGGCTATGACCTGCTCAGCCACAGCGGCTCGCAGCAGGCGCTCATCCCCTTCCTGCGCTGGGAACGCCTCAACCTCCAACAGCAGGTGGCCGCCGGGGTTATCGCCGATCCCGCCAATGACCAGACCGTACACACCGCGGGTGTGAGCTGGAAACCCATCCCCCAGGTGGCCGTGAAGGCCGATTATTCGCAGGTCCGCAACGGCGCTCATACAGGACGCAATCAATGGGATCTGGCCCTGGGCTACGAGTTCTGAGCCTGCGATGAACCCTTTCTGAGGTCCCCATGATCCGGATCCTTGCACCCCTCGCCCTGTCGCTGCCGCTCTTTGCGACTCTGCCCACTTCCCAGGAGGCCCTGGCCCTGGCCTTCCCAGGGACGCAGCTGATACGCAAGGAGCACATTCTCGGCGAGCCCCAGGCCGAAAGGGTCAAGGCCCTCAGCCAAGGCGAACTGGCGGGCCGCTGGATCGTGGCCTACGAAGCCCGCCGGGAGGGACGCTTGGTGGGAGTCGGGTACTTCGATACCCACCGGGTGCGCACTCTGAATGAAACCCTGCTGGTGGCGATTTCATCCGAAGGCCGCATCCTCCGGGTGGAGGCAGTGGCCTTTCGCGAGCCGGCCGAATACATGGCGAACGAAGCCTGGATCAAGCAGTTCGAGGGGAAGGAACTGGATGCGCAGCTCAGCCTCAAGGGGTCCATCCATCCGCTGTCCGGGGCCACGCTCACGGCCCATGCCATGACCGATGCGGCCCGTCGCTGTCTGGCCCTGCATCAGGTGCTCTACCGGGAGGCGAAATGAACCGTTTTGAACGCTGGTGCCTCCATCTTGCGGCCCTCGCCACTGCGGGTACGGGCCTGATGGACGGACTGCTCCGCTGGTTCGGAGAACGGCCCGGGGAATTCGGACCCGAGGTCCACCCATGGCTAGGGACAGCCCAGCACCTGCATGTCCTCGTGGCGCCGATCCTGGTGTTCACGCTGGGCATGATGGTGCGCGGCCACCTGTGGTCCCGGCTCCAATCGGGGGCAGAGGGCCGGCGCACGGGCCTGGGCGCCGCCATCCTTATCGCCCCCATGGTGATCAGCGGGGTCGGCATCCAGGTGGTGACCAGCCCAGTCTGGCGTAGCGGGATGGCCTGGACTCACGGGACCGCCTCGGGCGCCTTCCTCCTGGCCTATTTCGGGCACCTGGCATTTCGAGGTTGGCAGCCTACCAGCCTGCTGATGTCGCGGCGCCAGCAGGGCTGACAGCAGGTGGTCGATAGCTGATAGCTTCATACCCATGTCTCGCATCCGCATCTTGCCCGACCAGGTGGCGAACCAGATCGCCGCGGGTGAAGTGGTGGAGCGGCCCTCCTCGGTACTGAAGGAATTGGCTGAGAACGCCCTTGATGCCGGCGCGCGTCGCATCGAGGTGGGCTGGGAGGAGGGGGGCAAACGGCTTCTGGAGGTGACGGACGATGGATCCGGCATGGCCCGGGACGATCTGTACCTGGCCCTGGAACGCCATGCCACCAGCAAGGTGCGCACCGCCGAGGATCTGGGGCACTTGGGCACCTTTGGATTCCGCGGTGAGGCCCTGCCCAGCATCGCCAGCGTGAGCCGCTTCGATCTCGCCAGCGCCGAGGTAGACGGCGCGGGCCACCGCCTGCGCTGTGAATTCGGGATCATCAAGGAGGTTGCGCCCGTCTCCCGCAGCCGCGGCACCACGGTCACGGTGCGGGATCTCTTCGCCCAGCTGCCCGCCCGTCGCCGTTTCCTCAAATCCACGGATACGGAACACGCCCAGCTGTGGGGCTCCGTAGCCCGGCTGGCCCTCAGCTCTCCCGGCGTCCATTGGACCATCCGATCCGATCGAGGCGCGCCGTTGGTGCTGCCCCCCGTGGCGGATGCAGGCCAGCGTCTTGCGCCCCTGCTGGGGGAGAAGATGGGCCGCCTGGTCCCCTTCGTGAATGGAGAGCCCCCCTGGCGTCTGCGGGGCTTTGTCTCGCCACCGGACCTCAGCTTTCGGGATCGGAACCACCTCTACCTGTTCGTGAACGGCCGGGCCGTGCGGGACCGCCTGCTGCTGGCGGCGCTTTCCGAGGCTTGGTCCGGCACCTTCGCCAAGGGCTCCTATCCGGCGGCGGTGCTCTTCCTGGAACTGCCACCCGAGGCCGTGGATGTGAATGTCCACCCCACCAAGGCCGAGGTCCGGTTCCGCGAGCCCCAGCGCATTTTCGCCTGGGTGCGGGGCGGTGCCGAAGAGGCCTGGGCGAAGCTTCGGGGTGGGTTGGCATCGGTACTGGAACTGCCTCCCAAACCCCTGGAGGCCGAGTTCGATCTGGACCCCTCCCGTCGGGCCATGTCCCAGCATCCGCGGCTCTGGTCGGACCACTCCGGCGGAGCCTTGGGTGCCTACCAGGCCCTGGCCGGCACATTCGCCACGCGTCCTCTGGATGCGGCCTACTCTTACGAAACCGAGCCTTCCCGGGTGGCAGAGCGGACGGACCAGGCTCCCGAAGTCCGGTATATCGGCGCCTTCGAACGGACCTACCTGTTGGCGGAGATCCTGGGCAGCCAAGGGGCTGAACTGTGGATCGTGGACCAGCATGTGGCCCACGAGCGGGTGCTCTTCGAGCGGCTTTTCCTGCGTCGCCACAGGCCCGCCATTCAGCCGCTGATGCCGCCCCAAGTGATTCAGGTGGGTCCAGAGGCGCTGGCGCACCTTTCGCCATTCCTTTCAGAGTTGGAAGCCGCTGGCGTGGACGCCGAGCCCTTCGGCGGCGATGCACTGGTGGTGCGGGGCCTTCCGGATTTCCTCATCGATCGGGATCCCCAGGCCCTGCTGGAAGACCTACTGGCCCGTCTGGAACGGGATGGCCACCTGGACCTCGATACCTTCCGCCGCGACCTGAATGCTGAATTGGCCTGTCGCGCCGCCATCAAGAAACACCATGCCCTGCCTCCCGACCTGGCCCTAAGACTCATCCAGGACCTGCTCGCCTGCGAGGTGCCCAACACCTGCCCTCACGGCAGGCCCATCATCAAGAAACTCACCCTCGATGATCTGGAACGGAGCTTTGGGCGCAAATTGTAGGTCCAGGATCTTCATTACAGCCTATGGACCCGCTCGGCGAGTAGATCCACACCCAGCCGCTTGGCGGTGGCATAGAGGGCGGGACGGGCGAGTCCCAGGGCCTGAGCCGCATCGGCGATCCGGAATCCACAGGTCTGGAGGGTCTCCAGCAGGAGGCGGCGCTGGAAGGCTCGGGTCGCCTCCTCCCAGGTGTGGGATTGGAGCAGCGGGGCGTCCAGTTCGGGGAAGTGGCGGGGCTTCAGGATGCCGTCCTCGCACCGCAGGATGGCGCGTTCAAGGGCATGCAGCAGCTCCCGCACATTGCCTGGCCAGGGCAGCCTGGAAAGGGCCTGGGGCAGGCCCGGGGCCAGAGCGGGAATGGGGCGCTTCGCTGCCTGGGCGGCGCGAACGGTGAGGCGTGGGAGAAGGAAAGGGAATTCGTGGCGACGTTCCGACAGCGCAGGAAGGTGAAGCACCGCGCCCTGAAGCCGGAACAAGAGGTCCCGGCGGAAGGATCCGGCCGTGGCCAATTCCTCCAGGCCCCGGTGGGTGGCCGCGATGAATCGAACATCCACCTTCACGGCGTGATCCGATCCCACCCGGCGGATCTCGCGCTCCTGCAGCACCCGGAGCAGAATGGATTGGAGGCGCGGAGAAAGGTCCGCCACTTCGTCGAGGAACAGGGTGCCGCCCCGGGAGGACTCGATGGCGCCCTTGCGATCCCGGTGGGCATCCGTGAAGGCGCCCTTGGTGTGGCCGAAGAGTTCGGATTCCAGGATTCCTTCCGCAAAGGCCGAGCAGTTCACCGGCACCAGGGGGCCAGTTCGGCCGGATCGCCGGTGCACTTCCTCCGCCGCCAGTTCCTTGCCGCTGCCCGTGGGGCCCAGGATGAGCACCGGCAGGTCCGAGTCCGCCACCCGGTTCAGTTCACGCAGGACGGTGGCCATGGGCTCGCTGCCATCGGTGATCAGAAGGCCCGGGTCGATGGTGGATTCAGCGGGTCTCCGCGCGCGGATCCGGGCGAGCCAGGGGGAGATCAGTAGCGGCTCCAAAGGCGGTAAAGGTGGGGCTTCCGGGCGTTGAGCCAGCAGCACGGCGCCCACCGGACACCCCTCCCAGATCAGGGAATGTCCTTGCCACAGCCACCCGTCATGAATGAAGGGAGCCAGGGCCCCATCCTTCGCCAGGCGGCTGAGGGCGCCCTCCGGTGGCCCATTCCCGGCACCCAGGGAATGCAGCCTGCCATCCTCCTCCCACACGATCCAGGTGGGTGTGTCACGCTGGGCCAGCCAATCCTTGAACAACAGGGTCGGCGACTGATTCTGATCCGCCTCGGGTTGGGGCCAGAGGACGCCAAGACGCCGCTGATGACGGGGCGAGGCCGCCCGATCCGCAATCGCCTGAAGGGCGAGCAGGCGGATGGAGGTGCGCTGCCCCGGCAAGCGCTCCAGGACCTGCAGTCCCAGTTCGAGGCGCATGATCTGGGTGGGGCACTCCCGCCAGGCGGACCAGAAGACCTGTGGATCACCTGTGCCCCGAAAGAGCCGGTGAGCCTCCCAGCTGACCCGGGTTTCTGGATCGGCGTCCAGAGGGGGGCCTTCGATCAGCGGACCCAGGACGGCTTCGAGAAAGCAGGCGTAGGGATGGTCTCGTACATGGGCCAGACCTTGGCGCACCAGATCCCATTGTTCTCCATCCACACCATGGGCCGCCAGGAGTCCCCAGGCCGGGGGGAAGTCCGGAAAGGCCTCTACCAGATTCCGGATGCGGGCCAGCGCCTCCTCGGGTTCGAGGTAGACCTCGGCCAACTGGGCCTCCTCAAGATCGCGCCAGGGCGGAGGGAGGGTTCCGCGCAGGGCCACCCAGCGGCCGTGGGCCGGAAGATCGGCCCATTCGAGGGCCATGAGGGCGGCGTTGGAGGCGGCTCGCAAGGCCCAGCCCGGAGCTCTCAACCTGAGAAAGTGGGCGTGGGCCAGGGTGAAGGCCCGCAGGGCCTTTTCAGGTTCGCAGGCCCGGCTGGCCTCCTGTCCCTGGGCCATCCAGTGGAAGGGATCCGCGCAGGGGTGGGTTGGGGTTCCCCAAGCGGGATAGCCCGCGGCAGCCTCCGAGGGATCGCCTCCCCAGCGCATCCGCAACCGATCCCAGGTAGGGTGGCCTGAGGTCGGCGGGGGAACGGGTCGATGAAGGTTCTCCTGAAGATCCGCCGCCAGGGATGCCTCCCAATCCTGTGGATGGTTGACCGGCATTCGCAGGTCCAGGACTGCAGCCAAGTCCGCATCCGGGGGCTGGCCCGAGGCAAGGTATTGGGGGACCAGGGGCATCAAGCCGTTACCAGAGGCACCGAAGCCCCGGCCCCAGGCCCGGATTCTCGGATCCATCATCCAGCTTCCG
>PMJK01000148.1 GCA_003158505.1 Holophagaceae bacterium
GATCGGCGTGACCAATTTCTTCCGTGACGAGGAGGCTTTCAAGGTCCTTGAGGAGCAGGCCATTCCCAGGCTGTTCGCCGGGAAGACCGCGAGCGACGTGATCCGCGTCTGGACGCCAGGGTGCTCCACCGGCGAGGAGGCCTATTCCCTGGCCATCCTCCTGCAGGAGCAGCTGGAAGTGCTGAAACAGAGTTACACCCTGCAGATCTTCGCCACAGACATCGACAGCCACGCCATCGCCGCCGCCCGCCTCGGGATCTTCCCGGCCACCATTGCCTCCAACCTCTCGCCGGAACGTCTGGTGCGCTTCTTCACGGCCGAGCCCGATGGCAGCGCCTACCGCATCCACAAGAGCATCCGCGACCTGCTGATCTTCTCCGAGCAAGACGTCATCAAGGATCCGCCCTTTTCGAAACTGGACCTCATCAGCTGCCGCAACCTCATGATCTACATGGGCGCGGACCTGCAGAGGAAGCTCATACCCCTATTCCACTACGCGCTGAAGCCGGGAGGCATCCTGTTCCTGGGGACCTCGGAATCCGTGGGCGAGTTTGGCGATTTGTTCACCGTCATCGACCGGAAAGCCAAGCTCTACGAACGCAAGGACGAGAGCCATGGCGCGCGGCGTGAGGCCATGAGCCACTTCCTGTCGCCTTCGATGGCGAAGAACACGACCCTTCACCGGAGCGGGGGGAAGCCGGACTCCACCCCGAAAATGCCCCTGCGCGAACTGACCGAAACGACCCTTCTGAAACAGCTCGCCGCGGTCGGCGCCCTAGTCAACGGCCGGGGCGACATCCTCTATCTCCACGGACGCGCCGGCATGTACCTGGAGCCACCGTCCGGGGAGGTGGGCATCAACAACATCCTGACCATGGCCCGGGAAGGGTTGCGGCGCGAACTGACCACGGCCCTGCACAAGGCCGCGGGGGCCAAGGAGACCATCAGCTGTCCTGGATTGAGCGTCAAGACCAATGGCCATTTCACCACGGTCAACCTGAGCGTTCGCCCGGTGACAACAGGCCCCCAAGTACCGCCTGAGACCCCCCTGTTCCTCGTCATCCTGGAGGAGGGGGCCAACCTCCTCCCACCGGCCCCGCAGGCAGGGGGACCCACCCAGGATGGGCCCAAGCATCCTGACGCGGACGCCGCCAAGCGGATCGCGCTGCTCACCCGGGAGCTTCGGGCCAAGGAGGAGTATCTGAAGGTCACCAACGAAGCCCTGGAGACCTCCAACGAGGAGCTCAAGTCCTCCAACGAGGAAATGCAGTCGGTGAATGAGGAACTGCAATCCACCAACGAAGANNGCGACCCGGATGATCAATCTGATCCAGAGCGACGTGGGACGACCCGTGAGTCACATCGTGTCCAACCTGGTCGGCTACGACAGCCTGGTGGCGGATACCCAGGCCGTGCTGGACACCCTGGTGCCCAGGGAAGTGGAAGTCCAGACCGCGGAGGGCAAGTGGTACGCCTTGCGCATCCAGGTCTACCGCACCCTTGAAAACGTGATCGAAGGGGCGGTCATCACCTTCGTGGAGATTACAGAGATGAAGCGGGCGGAGGCGGCCCTGCAGGAGAGCGAAACCCTCTTCCGCCAACTGGCCGGATCCCTGCCTCAACTCACCTGGATGTGCCGCCCGGATGGCCTCTACGACTATGTCAGCCCCCAGTGGGAGGCCTTCACCGGCGCCTCGGAGGCGCAGTTATCTGGCAGCCGGTGGTTGGATCAGGTCCACCCGGATGACCGCAGCGGGCTGATCAAGTCCTTGAGTTCCTCCTCGGCAGCCGGTGAACCCTTCACGGTCGAGTTCAGGCTCCGTCATCACAGTGGGAAATTCCACAGGTTCATCACCCATGCCACGGCCCTGCGTGACGCCTCCGGCCGCATCGTGAAATGGCTTGGACTAAGCACAGAAATCACCAATCAGCGTCCCCAGGCTGGCGCGGGGACGGTTCGAAGGCAACGGGACAATGGAAGCAAGGTGGTCGACGATGATTGACAAGGACGATGGATCCGAAATGGCCGCCAAATTGCGGTGGAAAGCCGAGGAGATCGCCCGGAGCAAAGGCTGGCCACCCACCAAGGACCCGGTGCCTCTTTCGCTGGAGGAAAGCCAGCGGACCATCCATGAGCTCCACGTGCACCAGATCGAGCTGAAGATGCAGAACGAGGAATTGCGCCGCGTGCAGGCTGAGCTCGACGCGGCGCGGGCGCATTATTTCGATCTGTACGAACTGGCGCCCGTGGCCTACTGCATCATCTCCGGCGAGGGGTTGATCCTGGAGGCCAACCTCACAGCGGTGACCCTATTGGGCACGGCCAGGTCCACGCTCATCAAACAACCGATCACGCGGTTCATCCTGGGCGAAGATCAGGATATCTATTACATGCACCGCAAACAGCTGCTCGAATCCAAAGCGCCCCATGCGTGTGAACTGCGCATGACCAAAAAGGATGGAACGCCCTTCTGGGTCAGCCTCTTGGCCACACCCCCGAGTTCCGTGCGGGACGCCGATGGGGCTTCCGCGAGTCGATTGGTGCTGAGCGACATCACCGAACGCAAACGGGTGGAGGACGAGAATGCCAGGCTTCTGGCGCAGCTGCAGCAGACCCGGTTACCTCGACTGACCAGATCCAAGGCCCCAGGCAAGGGAGGTTCTAACGAGACTTGAAATTGAAGGGATGAGCCATGGATCAGATGGGTGATGAATTCGGAAAAGCCGGTGAGTTGCGTCGTCGGGCCGAAACCTTGTTCCAAGCGAGGTTCGCTGACACCCTGGAGGATCCTGGGACCATGACACCTCATAGGGTACGGAATTTGATCCACCAGCTGCAGGTGCACCAGATCGAGCTGGAGATGCAGAACGAGGAACTTCGGCGGGCCCAGGTGGAATTGGGCGAAGCCAGGGCCCGCTACTTCGACCTGTACAACCTGGCCCCGCTCGGTTACTGCACCCTGGACTCAGAGGGACTCATCCTCGAGGCCAACCTCACCCTTGCGAACCTGCTGGGATCCGTTCGCGGCGAGGTGGTCCAGCAGCCCATCACCCGGTTCATCCTGGCCGAAGATCAGGACATCTACTACCTGCATCGCAAACAGGTTTTCCAGAGCAGTGCCCAAAAGGGATGCGAGCTGAGGATGGTGCGCCAGGGCGGAACTTTCTTCTGGGCCCATCTGGATTTCAGTGCCGATGCCGATGGCGAGTCCGAATCCCGCGTGGTGATCAGTGATATCTCCGAGCGGAAGCGGGCGGAAAAGGAAAAGGAAGAGATCGAACTCCAACTGCAGCGGTCACAGAATCTGGAAAGCCTCGGCCGGTTGGCGGGAGGCGTCGCCCACGACATGAACAACGTGCTGGCGGCCATCCTTGGTCTGGCTTCGGTCAATCTGGAACTCCAGCCCGAAGGGAGTAGTGCCCATGGCGCTTTCGACATCATTGCCAAAGCCGCCGTGCGCGGAGGTAACACGGTGAAGAGCCTTCTGGCCTTTGCCCATCAGAGCCCAGCCGAAGAGCGGGAAATCGATTTGAATGAGATTCTCCGGGAGGAGATCCGCCTCCTGGAACGAACCACTCTGTCCAAGATCCGCCTGGAGATGAAGCTGGCCCCCGACCTGTGGCTCATTCGTGGCAATGCAGGAGCCCTGACCAATGCCTGGATGAATCTATGCCTCAACGCCGTGGATGCCATGCCGGAGAATGGCACCCTCCGCTTAATGACCAGGAACATGGGCGACCATTGGGTCGAGGTCGTCGTCGAGGATACTGGAAGCGGAATGGCCAAGGAGGTCCTCGAGAAGGCCCTGGACCCCTTCTTCACCACCAAGGAGGTGGGAAAGGGCACGGGACTGGGGCTGTCCATGGTCTACAGCACCGTCGAAGCCCACCGGGGACACATGACCATCCATAGCGTGCTCGGTCATGGCACCCGCATCGAGATGCTCTTCCCGGTCAGCAAGTCCCAGACCCCCTTGTCGGAATTGCTGATCGGATCAGGATCGGAGCAGTCTCACGCCGCGCTCGATGTGCTAGTGGTGGACGACGACGAGCTGGTCTACCGTTCCATCCAGGCGATCCTGGAGACCATGGGTCACAGGGTCACCCCGGCCATGAGTGGTGAAGAGGCCCTGGCCCGACTCGAAGGCGGCTTCAGGCCCGATGTGGTGATTCTGGATATCAACATGCCCGGACTGGGGGGTGCGGCAACCTTGCCGCGCCTGCGCGTGCTGTGCCCGGAAGTACCCGTGCTGATCGCCACGGGCCGCACCGACCAGACGGTCCTGGAACTCATCAAGGCTCATCCAGGCACCGCCCTGCTGCCCAAGCCGTTCAGCATGCGCGAACNNTGGTCCAGGCGCGGTCATCGAATTGATGGACCGGCCCCATCATCCTGAGGGGAATCACCCTGAGGAACGATGGTGGGGCTGATCGCAAGTGGCTATCTGGGTTGAGGCTGAGATGCGGGCACGGCACCTGCTTGATCTTCGTATGGTCAAGGAGGCCTTCATGGAAAAGAGATTGGCGAGAATGGTTCTACCCGCAGTGTTCGCGGCGCTGAGCTGTGTGCCCGCGTTCGCCCAGATCCGAGTAGGTGTGGATCTCGGGGCGGTCCAGATTCGAATTGCACCCAATGCTCCGC
>PMJK01000162.1 GCA_003158505.1 Holophagaceae bacterium
TCCAAGGGCATTTCCGCCGGCCACGGCCAGAACACCTACCGCGGCCTCGTGCGCGTCACCAAGGACGCCACCGGCGCGCGCAACTACTCGCAGTGCGACTCCCTCCTCATCGGCGACACCTGCGGCGCCCACACGGTGCCCTACCTCGACGTGCGCAACACCTCGTCGCAGGTCGAGCACGAGGCCTCCACCTCGCGTATCAGCGAGGACCAGCTCTTCTATTGCCGGCAGCGCGGGCTTGCCACCGAGGATGCCGTAGGTCTCATCGTCAACGGCTACTGCAAGGAAGTCTTTCGCCACCTGCCCATGGAGTTCGCCGTCGAGGCACAGAAGCTTCTGGGCGTCAGCCTGGAAGGGAGCGTTGGCTAGATGGTGATGCTGTCGATCAAGAACTTGCACGCGGAGGCCGCGGGCAAACCTGGCAAGCCGATTCTGCGCGGCCTCAGCCTCGAGGTCGAGGCGGGCGAGGTGTGCGCGCTCATGGGCCCCAATGGCTCGGGCAAGTCCACCCTGGGCAAGGTGCTGGTGGGCCATCCAGCCTATGAGGTCACGGGCGGCGAAGTCCTCTTCGAAGGGAAGAACCTCTTCGATCTGGAACCTGATGCCCGGGCCCGCGCGGGCATCTTCATGGGCTTCCAGCATCCCATCGAGGTGCCGGGGGTGAGCAACGCCGCTTTCCTTCGCCTGGCCTACAACAAGAAGGCCGAGGCCGAAGGCCGAGACGAGCTCGACCCCCTGGAGTTCGACGACTTCATCCACGAAAAGATCAAGCTCGTCGCCATGAAGGAGGAATTCCTCGACCGCAGCCTCAACGAGGGCTTCTCCGGCGGGGAGAAGAAGCGCAATGAGATCCTCCAGATGGCCGTGCTCGAGCCCAAACTCGCCATCCTCGACGAGCTGGACAGCGGCCTGGACATCGATGCCCTGCGCGTGCTGGGCGATGCCGTGAACAAGCTTCAGCGCCCCGACCGCGCCCTGCTCATCATCACCCACTTCCCGCGCATCCTGGAGACCATCCAGCCCCAGTACGTGCATGTGCTTTCCGGAGGCCGCATCCTGAAGAGCGCCGGGAAGGAACTGGCCATCGAACTCGAGGAGCGAGGCTACGACTGGGTGCTGGAAGAGGCCGCTGCCGGGGGCGTGCGATGACCTTGGCCCTCACTTCCAGCTTCATCGCGGACCTGCTCGCCGGGCCAAGGCCCAGCGAGTGGGGAGATCTGCGTAAGGCTGCCGAGGCTCGCCTGGCAGGTCGTGACCTGCCCACATCTTCGGACGAAGACTGGAAGTACACCAACCTGAAGGCGCTGGGCAACCTCGCCTTCAGTCCCGCCCCCCGCGCCGCCGTGGACATCAGCGGCCATCTGCTGCCGGAGATGGTAGGTACACGCCAGGTCTTTGTGAATGGCCATCACGCCCCTCACGCCAGCTGCGCCTCGGCAGTTCCGGCCGGCGTGCGGTTCCTCCCGCTGTCCATCGCCAGCGAGGCCTGCCACAGCCTGGGAAGCCTGGAGAACGGTGCCGAGCAGGGGGTGTTCGAGGACCTCAACACCGCCCGCTTCGAGGATGGCGCCGTCCTCCTGGTGCCCAAGAACATGAAGGTGGCGCTGCCCCTGCACCTACTCTTCATCACGAAAGCGGACACTCCCCTCGCCGTCTTCCCACGGGTGCTGATGGTGCTGGAACGGGGTGCGGAGTTGGAACTGGTGGAGGAGCACTACGGGACGGGCACCTATCTAAGCTGCCCCGTGGTCGAGGTGCGGGTGGGAGAAGGGGCCGTCTTGCGCCACGAGCGGGTCCAGCGCGACAGTGACGAAGCTTTCCACTTCGGCACCCTGAGGGCCGAGGTTGCCAAGGGCGGCCAGTACCATTCTCGCACCCTCAGCTTTGGGGCCCGGCTCTCCCGGCAGCAGCCCTGGGTGCGTCTGGCGGAGGGCGCCGAGGTCAGCCTCGATGGCCTGGCCCTGCTGGACGACCACCAGGTGGCCGACACCCACAGCTTCCTGCTCCACGCCGAGCCCCACGCGACCAGCCATCAGCTTCACAAATGCATCGTGGATGGACAGGCCCGTGCCATCTTCAACGGCCAGATCCGCGTGGCGCCCCACGCCCAGGGCACGGATGCCCGGCAGCAGAGCCGCAACCTGCTGCTGTCCGAATCCGCCCGGATGGACACCAAGCCCCAGCTGGAGATCTACGCGGACGATGTGAAGTGCAGCCATGGCGCCACAGTGGGCCAGCTGGATCCCGAAGAACTGTTCTACCTGCAGAGCCGCGGCCTGAACGCCGACGATGCCCGGAACCTGCTCACCTACGGTTTCGCCGGCGACGTGCTCAACCGCATCCCCGTGGCCAGCCTGCGGAGAGCCCTGCGCCAGCTCGTCATGGCCCGCACTCAGGCCGATTCCTTGGGGGACCTGTCATGAGCACGGCCGTGCAGCCCCTCGATGTCACCGCCATCCGCAAGGACTTCCCGCTGGTTTCCCGGGTGCTGAACGGCAAGCCCGTCATCTACCTCGACAGCGCCGTGAGCGGCCAGATGCCCCTCCCGGTCATCGAGCGCATGTCCAAGTACGAGCGGGACGAGCATACCAATGTCCACCGTGGTGTGAGCACCCTCAGCCAGCAGGCCACAGACTATTTCGAGGCTGCTCGGGAGAAGGTCCGCCGCTTCATCGGGGCCGCCTCCATCAGGGAGATCGTCTGGACACGCGGCACCACCGAAGCCATCAACCTCGTGGCCCAGACCTTCGGCCGCATGATGGTGAAGGAAGGCGACGAGATCCTCCTTTCCGGCATGGAACACCATGCCAACATCGTACCCTGGCAGATGCTGGCCGAGGAGAAGGGTGCGACCATCAAGGTCATCCCCATGACCGACGATGGCGAGCTGATCCTGGAATCGCTCGATGAGCTCATAACGGACCGCACGAAGCTCCTAGGCGTGGTTCATGTCAGCAATGTTCTGGGCACCGTGAATCCCGTAAAGGAGATCATCGCGAGGGCCCATGCCAGGGGCGTTCCCGTGCTGGTGGACGGGGCCCAGGCCGTGCCCCACCTGCAGGTGGACGTGAAGGATCTGGATGCGGACTTCTACGTGTTCAGCGGTCACAAGCTCTCGGGCCCCACGGGCATCGGTGTGCTCTACGGCAAGCTGGCCCACCTGGAGGCCATGCCGCCCTGGCAGGGCGGCGGCAGCATGATCCGCTCCGTGACCTGGGAGAAGACCACCTACGTGGCCGCGCCGGGCAAGTTCGAGGCGGGCACGCCGCCCATCGCCGCCGCCATCGGCCTGGGAAAGGCCATCGACTACCTGACGGCCCTGGGCCTCGACCGCATCGCCGCCCATGAACACGACCTGCTGGTCTATGCCACCGAACGGCTAACCCGCATCCCGGGCCTGCGCATCCTCGGCACCGCGAAACAGAAGGCCAGCGTGATCTCCTTCGTGGTGGAGGGGATCCATCCCCACGACATGGGCAGCCTGCTGGATGGCGAAGGCGTCGTGGTCCGCGCCGGCCACCACTGCGCCCAGCCCGTCATGGCCCGGTTCAACGTGCCCGCCACCACCCGGGCCTCCTTCGCCTACTTCAACACCCGCGAAGAAGTGGATGTCCTGGTCTCGGCAGTGGAGAAAGCCATCGAGTTGTTCAAATGAGCGACCCCCGCGAGCTGTATCAGCAGGTCATCCTGGAGCACAACAAGAAGCCCCGGAACTTCGGGAAGCTGGAGGCCTGCACCCACCATGCGGAGGGTCATAATCCGCTCTGCGGCGACCAGCTGGAGCTGACGCTGGTCGTCGAGGATGGCCTGGTGCAGGACATCCGGTTCCAGGGCAGCGGCTGCGCCATCGATATGGCCAGCGCCAGCCTCATGACTGGTGCCGTGAAGGGGAAGCCCGTGGCCGAGGCCGAAGCCATGGCCGAGCAGTTCCGAGGCATGGTGCGCGGGGACCTGGAACCCGGCAGCGAGACGCCTCTGCTGGGAAAACTCACCCTCTTCAGCGGCGTCAAGAACCTCCCCAGCCGCGTGAAATGCGCTGTTCTTCCCTGGGCCACCCTCCACGCCGCGCTCAAGGGCGAGGCCGAAGCCAGCACGGAGTGACCTGATGCCCAAGATTGCCGAGATCGAATACACGCCCAATCCCAACGCGGTGAAGTTCGTGTTGAAGGAATCCGTGGCCGTGGGCTTCCCCAAGTCCTTCCCCAATGCGGAGACCGCCGAACACGACGAGCTGGCCAAGGGGCTCTTCGCCGTAGGGAATGTGACTTCAGTCTTCATGCAGGACAAGTTCCTCNNGCCCGAGATGCTGCCCCTGCTGGCGGCGCCCATCCGCGCGGCCGTGAGCGCGGGCGGCCAGGGCAGCGCACCGGCCGCGCCGCGGGTATTCTCGAAGGTCGAGGACGAGAACGACCCGATGCTCAGAGACATCCGCATGGTGCTGGAGAGTGGCATCCTGCCTGCCCTGGCCGCA
>PMJK01000093.1 GCA_003158505.1 Holophagaceae bacterium
TCTCGGTATCGCCTGCGGCGATACGCGAGACCTCCCGCAATTGGGCGCTAGGGAAGGGGGCATGATGTCGGACACGGGTAGTCATCAGTCCTTAGTCGCGGTCGTTATGGCCGGAGGGCGCGGCACCCGGTTCTGGCCCCGGAGCCGCAACGCCCGGCCCAAGCAGTTCCTGGCCATCGTCGGCACGGAGACCCTGCTGCACCAGACCGTGCGGCGCCTGGACGGCCACGTGAATCCCGACCACATCTTCGTGGTCACCACCGAGGATCTGGCCGCCGAGACCCGGCGCATGCTGCCCGAACTGCCCCCTGAAAACGTGATCGTCGAGCCCGAGGGCCGCAACACGGCGCCCTGCCTGGCCCTGGCCCTGGTGGAGATCGAGAAGAAGTTCCCCAACGGCGTCATGGCCGTGCTGTCCGCGGACCATTGGATCGGGGATCGGGAGATCTTCCTGGAGGATCTCGACCTCGCCGTGAAGCATGCCGCGTGGGAGCGAGAGCTGGTCACCTTCGGCATCAAGCCCACCTATCCCGAGACCGGCTATGGCTATATCGAGGCCGAAGGCCACGGTCCCGTCCTCAAGGTGAAGGCCTTCCGCGAGAAGCCGCCCGTCGAGGTGGCCGTGCAGTACCTAGAATCCGGGCGCCACTACTGGAACGCCGGCATGTTCGTGTGGACCCTGGCAGACTTCCGTGAGGGGCTGCACAAACACGCGCCGGAAGTGCTGGCACCCCTCGATGCCTGGGTGAAGGCCGGTGCCGATCCATCGAGACTCGCGGCCGCCTACCGCCAGCTACCCAAGGTGGCCATCGATGTGGCCCTCATGGAGAAGGCCGCCTCGGTGGCTGTGGTACCCACACGCTTCCGCTGGTCGGATGTGGGATCCTGGCCCGCCGCCATCGAGTTCCAGGAGACGGATTCCGATGGCAACGTGAGCCAGGGCGAGACCCTGTTGCTGGACACGCGGAACAGCGCCTTCTTCGGTGGTAAGCGCCTCATCGCGGCCAGTGGCGTGGATGATCTCATCGTGGTGGACTCTGACGATGCCCTGCTCATCTGCCGCCGGGACCGGGCCCAGACCGTCAAGCAGATCGTGGAGCGCCTCAAAGCAGAGGGGCGCGAGGATCTTTTATAGGGCTGTGGGCTATAGGCTATAGGCAATAGGAGAGAGACATGCAGAAACCCGAAACCCTCCACGTAGACAAGCCCTGGGGCTCCTTCGACCAGTACGCCCTGAACACGCCCTGCACGGTGAAAATCCTCACCTGCAACCCCGGACAGAAGCTGAGCCTCCAGCGGCATAGGCACCGCGGTGAACTTTGGGTGGTGCTGGATCCGGGTGTGGTGGTGGATCGCGATGGGGAGGAACTGCGCCCTGCCGTGGGCGCGGAGGTCTGGCTGCCCCTGGGGAGCACCCACCGTCTGCGCTGCGACGCAGGGAATCCCACGCCCGTGCGTGTGCTAGAGGTCAGCCTGGGCATCTTCGACGAGGCGGATATCGAGCGGCTCCAGGACGACTACGGACGCCGCTGATGCGCTGGGCGCTGATCGCAGCCGCGGCTCTGCCTTTGCTGGCCCAGAGCGGCGAGGAGATCCTGGCCCGGGTGGACCGTCTGCGCCATCCCTGGCCGGTCTTCACGGTGGAGTTGACCTTGCAGGCCCAGGGCCCACCCCAGCGCTGGAAAGTCTCGGCCCGGGAGAACGGGGACGCGCGGCTGGACGGCCTCTCTCCGAAGGAAAGGGGCCGGGCGGTGCTGCTTCTCGGCGATCAGATGTGGCTGCTGCTCCCGGGCTCGAAGCGGCCCGTGAAGGTCACGCCCCAGCAGCGCATGATGGGTCCTGCCGCCGGTGGGGATGTGGCCCGGACGAGGTTCCGCGAGGACTACACGGTGCAGTCGCTGGCCCCGGGAAACCTGGAGGGGCAGGGCTGCTGGCGGCTGGAGCTCACGGCCAAACGCCCCTCCCTAAGTGCACGCCAGGCGGTTCTCTGGGTGGCCAAGGAGGGTTCCTTGCCGCTCAAGGCGGAGTTCCGTCTCGCCTCGGGCAAGCTGGCCCGGACTGCTCTATTCGGGCCGCCCGTCCAAGCCCACGGTCTGTCAGTACTCTCCAAGATGGGAATCGAGGAACCTTCGGGGGCGCGAGCCGAACTGATCTTCAGCAACTGGGTCCGCGGCGGGGTGGATCCGTTGGCGTTTGAACTGCCCAGTGCGGTTCGGTGATAAACTTGGCTTGAGGTGCCCGGAAGGGCTTCCCGCCACCAATCATCCCACCCCATGACACCAGTCCCGGCTTTTGGGACTCCCGCTCAACAGCCCCACCACTCGAAACCCCACCAAACCTACCCTCTCGAAGCGCCCGTACCTCCGGGCGCTTCTTTTTGGCGGTCATCTCTTTCCTTTGTCTCTCGGCTGGGCCTTCTGGTGTTGGGATTCAGCAGCTTCATTGGCGGCCGAGACCACGACAATGGAAATGCGGCGGTTCTGGGGATCCTTGGGATCCTTGCCTTCGATGGGAATGGTGTCAGCGTACCCGGTGACTCGCCGGACCTGACCCGGGCGGAGGCCTCCCGCAGCGCTTTCCATCACGCGGCGGGCCGCATTGGCGCGATCCGAGCTGAGCTCCCAGTTGGTGCGGCCCTTGTTGGAGTACTGGGCCGAATCCGTGTGACCGCCGATCACCACGCGGTTCGGCAGCTTGCCGAGTTCCTTGGCGATCTCTTTCAGAATGGACAGGGTGTAGCTCTTGAGGGTGGCGCTGCCGGAATCGAAGAGCACCTGGGCGGCCTTGTCCTGGATCTGGATGCGCAGCCCCTCATCCGTGAAGTCCATGCTGATCTGATCCTGGAAGGCCTGGAGCAGCTCATCCTGCTGGAAGGCCTTGTCGATGGCCTCCGCGGTCGCTTCCATGACCTTGTGTTCCTCCTCGGCGGCGCCAGGTTTATCCGCGGTGGTGTCGGACCCGCCGTCCCCATCGGGGCCCGGGGCCATGCCACGGCCACCCGGAAGGATGCCCTTGCCATGGTTGGCCAGGATCTCCTTGCCCCGTTCGGTGTTGAAGAAGTTGGCGTCCTGGAACATCCCGGCGATGCCGGCCTTGGTGTTCTTGTCCGCGCTGTTCAGCAGCCACATCAGCAGGAAGAAGGCCATCATGGCCGTGACGAAGTCNNGCCACCTTCCAGGCTCCGCCGTGGGCCGCCGCGTGGCCACCCTTTTTCTTGACGAACTTAATCTTGATCTCAGGTTGTTGCTGATCAGCCATAGCGAAGCCTAGACGGGCCGCGAGCGGAGGCTGCAGTGCAGCCTGCCGAGCGGGGCGCCCGTCAGGCTGAGCATCACGCTCGCGTGGGTCAGAGTCATCTCATCATCTCGGTTTGATCTGCCTTAC
>PMJK01000088.1 GCA_003158505.1 Holophagaceae bacterium
CCCGGCCCTGTTCCACACCGGCTGGTTCGGGGAGTCGCTCCTCACTCAGACGCTCATCATCCATGTCATCCGCACCAACAAGATCCCCTTCCTCGAAAGCCGGGCCAGTTGGCCGCTCACCCTCGCATCCGTGGTCATCGTGGCGTTCGGCGCCTGGTTGCCGGTCTCACCTCTGGCGAGCACCCTTGGATTCGTTCCGCTCCCGGGATTGTTCTGGCTGCTTCTGGCCGGCATGCTGCTCTGCTACGCGGTGCTGACCCAGGTGGCGAAGGTCTGGTTCATCCGCCGGTTTGGCGAGTGAGGACCATACCGGAAGGGGTGAGCGTTATGGCCGGCTGTTCTGGTCTCATGAATGGAAGGTGAACCGATGACCGTCACATCCCCACCGCCCTCATCCACCAGCCTCAACCTGGACGAGTTCACGGGCCTTACGGAACAGGAAGCCTCACTCCGCTTGGCGCGCGAAGGGCCCAACGAACTGCCGTCCCGTGAGAACCGCGGCATCCTGGCCATCGCCTGGGAGGTGATCCGCGAACCCATGTTCCTGCTGCTCGTGGCGGCGGGCTCCCTCTACCTGCTGATGGGATCGCCGAAGGATGCCCTCATGCTCCTCGGGTTTGTCTTTGTGATCATGGGCATCACCATCGTCCAGGAACGGCGGACGGAGCATGCCCTGGAAGCTCTGCGGGATCTTTCCAGCCCCCGGGCCCTGGTGATCCGGGGTGGCAAACAACAGCGAATCGCTGGCCGGGACGTGGTTCCCGGAGATGTCGTGATCGTGGCGGAAGGGGATCGCGTTCCGGCCGATGCCATTCTCCGGTCCGGCATCAATCTGTCCGTGGACGAATCCCTGCTCACGGGGGAGTCTGTCCCCGTTCGCAAGGTGGCCTCGGCCCAGGCCAAGGCCCTCAACGTCCCCGGGGGGGATGACCTGCCATCCCTGTTCTCGGGAACCCTGGTGACCGCCGGTCAAGGGGTGGTGGACGTCATCAGGACTGGCCCTCAGACAGAGCTCGGCAAGATCGGCAAGGCCCTGCAGCAGGTGGAGCCGGAAACCACGGGCCTCCAACAGGAGACTGGGCGGCTGGTTCGGATCCTGGCTGTTGTGGGGCTGAGCGCCTGCGCCGTGGTGGTGATCGCCTATGCCCTCACCCGGGGCGGCGGGTCCGCCGTCTGGAAGCAGGGATTGCTCGCTGGGATCACCCTGGCGATGGCAGTCCTGCCCGAAGAATTCCCCGTCATCCTCACCGTGTTCATGGCCCTCGGCGCCTGGCGCATCTCCCGCAGTAGCCGAGTCCTCACCCGGCGCATGCCCGCCATCGAAAGCCTCGGGTCGGCGACCGTGCTGTGCGTGGACAAGACCGGAACCCTGACCCTCAACCAGATGACACTGAAACGCCTGGATGTGCAGGGTCATTCCCAGGATTTAGCCACGGCAGGCACTGAGCTGGCGGAATCAGTCCATGAGCTGATGGAATACGCCATCCTGGCCAGCCGGCGGGACCCCTTCGATCCCATGGAACGGGCCCTTCAGGAGGCGGGCAAACGGTGGCTGATGGAGACGGAACATCTTCATCCGGAGTGGTCACTGGCGAAGGAATATCCCCTGACGCCAGACCTCCTGGCCGTGTCCCAAGCCTGGACCAGCGGGCCAAACGAGGTCATGGTGGCGACCAAAGGGGCCCCCGAGGCGGTGGCCGATCTTTGCCATCTACCTGAAGACCACCGGGCCCGCATCAAGGAGCGGATGCTGGCGCTGGCCTCCCAGGGACTGCGCGTCCTGGGTGTGGCCCGAGGAAAGTACAGTCCATCCAATCTGCCAGCAACGCACCATGACCTGGAACTGGAGTTCCTGGGGCTGCTCGGACTGGAGGATCCCGTCCGGCCCACCGTTCCCGCCGCCGTGGCTGAATGCCGCACCGCGGGCATCCGCGTGATCATGATCACCGGCGATTACCCGGCCACGGCCGAGAGCATCGCCCGGCAGGCGGGAATCGCCGATCCCGAAAAGGTCATCACCGGAAGCGAACTCAAGGAAATGAGCGATGAGGTTCTCGCGGAACGGATCCGGGAGGTGAATGTCTTCGCCCGCGTGGTTCCGGAACAGAAACTCCGGCTCGTCGTTGCGCTCAAGGCCAACGGCGAAGTAGTGGCCATGACGGGGGATGGTGTGAACGACGCTCCTGCCTTGAAGGCCGCCCACATCGGCGTGGCCATGGGTGGCCGCGGCACAGACGTGGCGAGGGAAGCGGCCTCGCTGGTGCTGCTGGATGACGATTTCTCCTCCATCATGGCCGCCATCAAGCTGGGGCGACGCATCTTCGACAACATCCGCAAAGCGATGGCCTTCACCTTTGCCGTCCATGTGCCGATCGCCGGACTATCCATATTCCCGGTGTTCTTACCTGGCTGGCCGCTGCTCCTGTTGCCGATCCACATCGTCTTCCTCGAGCTGGTGATCGACCCTTCCTGTTCCCTGATCTTCGAGGCGGAGGAGGCCGAGCCTGATGTCATGGGACGCCCGCCCCGGGCCACCAGCGAACGTCTATTCAGCATGAAATCCATCGGCCTGGCCTTGTTGCAAGGCTGTACAGCCTTGGCCGCCTGCCTGGTGGTCTACCTCGTGGCCCGCCCCATGCGAGGGGACGATGCCGCCCGGACCCTGACCTTTGCGGCCTTGGTGGTGTCCTTCGTGGCCATCATCCTGACCAACCGGTCCTGGACCTACAGCATCATCGGCAGCCTGGCACAACCCAACACGGCACTCTGGTGGGTGCTTGGCGGAACGGGCATCTTCCTCGCGCTGGCGCTGTACTGGTCGCCGGTACAGCGTCTCTTCCATTTCACACCGGTCGCAGGCATGGACCTCCTGTTGGCCTGCACCGCTGGCTTTGCCAGCATCCTATGGTTCGAAGTGCTGAAGATGGTGCGCCGTGGAAGGCCGCCTATGGCCAGCCTTGGCCATCCATCGAATTGAACGGGGAGGTCTTCGTCTTGATGGAGTGAGGGCTTTCACGCGCCTCCCATAATATGTTATATACTTTGTTTATACATATTTACAAACTGGCACGAAAGACGCTCACTGGATGAATCCAGCAAGTGATCGTTCCCCGCGCCCCAAGCGTAGGGTGAACGAGTTTGTCGTGGGGGAGGTAGGCGCCATGAAATCGTTTGGTCTTATTAACATGGGAATCCTGCCCCTGCTGCTTGAGGCCATGACCCCGGCCTATGCCCAGCACGATCAACGCGAGCAGGAGTCGAGGCGCCCCAATCAGGAACAGGAAGCCAAACCTGCCCGGCAGCAGCCACCGCCAAATCCCGAGCGACAACAGCCGCCACCACAACCTGTGCGACAGCAGCCACCGCCGGCTCCCAAAAAGCAGCCAGCCCAGCCGAGGCCAGAGCGGCCACCGCCACAATCGAAACCCGCGGGTCAGGCAGAGCCTCGACATCCTCAGAAGCCCACCTACAGCGGACACCCTCAATCGGCCAATCCCGCCCGTCCAGAAGAACAGGAACGGGCCCGTGGTCAGCAGCAGCAGCAAAAGCAGCAGCAAGCAGCCAAGGCCCAGCAGGAGCAGAAACAGCGACCGCAGAACCTCAAGGGCCAGCAAGAGCAGAAGCCAATCCGGGAACAACCGCACCAACAGCAGGCCCATCGCCCGGCGCAGCAGGTGCAGCGCGATTATGAGAACCAGCACAAGGGAGCCTGGCTCGATCACCGCGCGCACAACTGGCAGGCTGAGCACCATAGCTGGGAGCAGCGAGGCGGTTACAAGGGCTACCGGATCCCGGATGCCCGCTACCGGAGTTCCTTCGGTCCGAGCCATTCGTTCCGGATGTTCAGCTTCCCCCTGATGGTGGTCAGTGGTTTCCCCCGCTTCCAGTACGGAGGGTTGTGGTTCAGCGTCATGGACCCATGGCCTGAATACTGGTCTGACAACTGGTACGGCAACGATGAGGTGTATGTCGAGTTCTACGGGGGTGGCTACTACCTGCGCAACCGCATGCACCCCATGGATCGAATAGCCCTCTCCGTGTACGTCAGTTAGACAACCTAATAATCACCTCTCATCTACCAAGGAGTCATGACATGACCGCTATCATCGAAAAAACCGACACAGACCTGAAGATGGATGTGCTTGCCGAATTGGAATTCGAACCCTCCGTGGACATCACGGATCTGGGCGTCCTGGTGAAGGATGGCGTGGTGACGCTCAATGGCCGTGCTTCCAGTTATGGCGAAAAGCTCAATGCCGTGCGCGCCACCAAGCGGGTGGCCGGCGTGTTGGCCATCGCCGATGACATCAAAGTCAACCTGCCTGAATTCGGCCAGCATACCGACAGTGAAATCGCCACCTTCGCGGCCAATCACATCAACTGGTCCACGGAGATCCCCGCTGGAGCCGTCAAAGTGGTGGTTCGTGACGGCCGGATCACGCTCGAGGGCACGGTGGAGTGGGGGTACCAGAAACACGCCGCGGAAATGGCAGTCCAGGACCTGGCGGGTGTCAAGGACATCAGCAATGAGATCAAGATCAATCCATCCTTGACTGCCTCTGCCATCGGCACGGACATCGAATCTGCCATCAGGCGGAATGCCATGCTGGACGACAGCGCCATCCAGGTGGAGACTTCCGGAAGCACCGTGGTGCTCCGCGGCAAAGTCCACAACCATGCCGAGTTGGAAGAGGCTGTGCGAGTGGCCTGGGCCGCCCCAGGGGTCCACACGGTGGACAATCAGCTCAAGGTGGATTGGTTCTGGGGGCTGTCCGATTGATGCCGCAGGCGCCGCCGACAATGGCTGAATGAGTCTGAGGGCCGGCACACCCCTCCTCGCCATGTTCACCACCCACTGGAATCCTCCCGCTGGAGACTGCCCTGAGAAGCTCGGCTGAAATCTGGATTGATCATCAAAAGGCGGTCATCAGGACTGTCTCCGCTCTGGGAGAAACCACTTTGGAAATCTGGGCACCCGCCGGTAGAAAGCCAGCATGTACGGAGGACCGCCGCTCCATGACGTCCACCGAGCCCCGGCTGCTCAAGTCGGATCCCGACCATCCAGGGGAGTTTCTGGGCCATCTCAACCAGTACTATTCCGAGGTGATTGCCGCCATCGGGGATGCCATCTCCGTTCTGATTTTTGGTCCTGGCGAAGCCAAAATGGAACTTGGGAGGCGACTCGGGCCTGCTCTGGCAGTGGCGCGCATCCATGTGATGGAGACAGGCGGCCGGATGACAGATCGCCAGATCGCCGACCGAGCGCGGGACCATCTCTATAACTAGCCTTCTACAAAGGACCCGGACCCATGACAAAGCCTTTCGCTCTCAGCCCGAGGTGGTTGGCAGGGTTTTCCCAGGATAGAGATTTCCAGTATGGACACCCTCAGCGATACCTCTGACGACAAAGCCCAAGCCCCTGACAGCCTGGGCGATCAGAAGCCACTAAAGGGCTTCTATCCGTTTCTCCAGGGCCTGATGAAGCGTCGCAGTGTCTGGGTGATGGCTGTCCTCGTCATCCTTGGTGCCGGGGTTTTCGGGTACCGCTGGGCCTTCGGCAAGGCCAAGGCCGTCTATGCCACCGTCACGGTCGAACGAGGCGATGTCGAAAGCACGGTGGTGGCTGCAGGCATCGTGCAGCCCTTCAGTTACGTTGATGTGGGCGCTCAGACCTCCGGGATGCTCAAGACCCTCAAGGTCAAACGCGGGGATCAGGTGGCCGCGGATCAGCTGTTGGCGGAGATCGATCCGATCCTGGCGGACAGCGCGCTCACATCCGCCAACGCAGCCCTTCGAAACATGATCGCGCAGCGGGCGGTGAAACAGGCGCAGCTCGTGCTCACCAAGGCCGAGCAGACCCGCAGCGACAAGCTATATTCGGAGCAATTGATTTCGACCAATGACCGCGACATCACCCGAGCCAGTTATCAAGCCGCATTCGCCGATGCCGCCTCACTCTCCGCGCAGATGAAGCAGGCCACGGCGGCGGTGGACACCGCCAAGGCCAATGTGGGCTACACGAAGATCACGGCGCCCATGGCTGGCGAAGTGGTGTCCATCAGCCTGCTGGAGGGGCAGACCCTCAACGCCAACCAGTCGGCACCGAACATCCTGCGGATCGGCGACATCAGCACGGTGACGATCTGGGCCCAGGTCTCAGAAGCGGACATCGTCCGGGTCAAGGCTGGCCAGGACGTCTACTTCACGATCCTGGGGGATTCCCGGCGGTGGACCGGCAAGATCCGCCAGGTGCTCCCCACTCCGGAACTCATCAACAATGTCGTGTTCTACGACGTCTTGTTCGACATCCCGAATCCAGAGCGCGAGCTGAAGATCCAGATGACGGCCCAGGTCTTCATCGTGCTCGCCCAGGTAAAGGGCGTCCTCATGATCCCCACCGCCGCCATCGGCAATGCGGGTGAAGGGTCAACCGTCCAGGTCCAGGTGCTCAAAGCGGACGGCAAAGTCGAGTCGCGAACGATCAAGATCGGCATCAAGAGCGAGATCATGGCAGAAGTGAAGGATGGCCTCCTGGAGAAGGAACAGGTCGTCATCAGGGGGGTCGCAGCCAAGGGCGCCACGAAAAGCGCGCTGAGCGCCAGGAAGGGTCCCTGATGCCGACGCCATTGCTTGAATTCAAGGCTGTCAGCCGCACCTATACGTCAGGCGGAGCGCCACTGACCGTCCTAAGGGATGTGAATCTGGCGATCCAGAGCGGCGAATTCGTCGCGATCATGGGGGCCTCCGGCTCAGGCAAGTCCACGCTCATGAACATC
>PMJK01000138.1 GCA_003158505.1 Holophagaceae bacterium
TGGCTAATTTACGGACAAGCTCTTGAGCGCCCTCACCGAGGCTTCTGAGCGGGACTCAGTTCGAAAGCCTCACGGTTCGGATCCGACTCGGCGGGGCCTCGAGCTTCTTGGCCAGGGTATTTCGATGGATGCCCAGTTCCCGGGCGGCGGCGCTGTGGTTGCCCTCGTGGGCCGCCAGGACCTCCTCCAGGTACACCCGCTCGAACTCGCGGCGCGCCAGTTCCAAGGGAATGCCGCCACGCACCATCTCTGCTACGAGTATTCGCAGCTTTTCGCGCATGCCATCTTCTCCAAGCAACCGTATCGGAAGATCGAAAGGTAGCACCGCGATGACGCCAGGGAAAGGCCTCGTGATAAGTTTGTAACCGGAATGAAACTTGTGGAAAAGTGTGTGGATTGCCTGTGCAGGCGCTGGGAGATAAAGTGCGCAAGACCAAACTCGTGATGACCTTGGGACCAGCCCTCATGGAGGGAGACCGGCTGCGGGAAGCCCTGAAAGAGGCTGATGCAGTCCGCCTGAATGCCAGTCACGGGGACCCGGATTCCCGGGCCGAGGGCCTGCATCAGGTCCGAACCCTGGCCGTGGAACTGGGCCGATCCATTCCGGTGTTCCTCGATCTGCAGGGACCCAAGTGGCGCATCGGCCTCCTGGAGGCGACGCTGGAACTGGCCGACGGGAGCGAAGGGGTCTTCTACACGCCGGGAACGCCGGTGCCCCAGGGATTCGCCTGGGCCGCCCCCCTGCCGCATCCGGAGCTCTTCGAAGGGGCCGAGATCGGCCAGCACTGGCTCCTGGATGATGGCGCCATCACCGTGAAGATCGTCGCCAAGAGCGCGGACCAGCTGAAGGCCGAGGTGGTCGTCGGGGGCCCGCTGAAAGCGCGAAAGGGCATCCATCCCATCGGCATGGACATCGCGATGGATCCCCTCACGGAGAAGGATCACGCCGACATCCGCTGGGGCGTGGAGCACCAGGTGGATCTCTTCGCCCAGAGCTTCGTGCGCCGGGCCTCCGACGTGCAGCAGCTCCAGGCCATCATCCATCACCTGGGGGGCACTCAGCCCATCATCGCCAAGATCGAGCATCCCACCGCCCTGGCGCACCTCGGCGAGATCCTCGAGGTGGCCTGGGGGGTGATGGTGGCCCGTGGCGACCTGGGCGTGGAACTGGGCGTGGAGCGCGTTCCGGGCCTGCAGAAACAGATCATCCGGGCGGCGCGCAAGGCTCTGAAACCGGTGATCACGGCGACCCAGATGCTGGAAAGCATGATCGAGCACGCCCAGCCCACCCGGGCCGAGGCCAGCGACGTGGCCAATGCCATCTGGGACGGTACCGACGCCGTGATGCTGAGCGCGGAAAGCGCCTCCGGCGCCCACCCCGTGGAAGCGGTCCAGTGGTTGGGCCGCATTGCCGCCGAGGCGGATGCCAACGTGAAACAGCGGGTCACCACCCTGCCGGAGGATCTGGCGGAGAAGGTCCTGGCCCGCACGGACATCTCGGTGGCCTTCGCCGCCTGCCGCACGGCGGATGAGATCAACGCCCGCTGGATCGTGGCCTTCACCGAAGGGGGCGGCACGGCCCGCATGGTGAGCCGCCTGGCGGGGCGGACCCCCGTGTTGGGCGCCACCGTGGACGAGCTGACCGCCCGCCGCATGGGGATCCTGCGGGGTGTGACCGCGCTCATCATTCCCAGAGTCTCCAGCACGGATGAGATGGTCGAGGCCGTCCGGGCTCTGCTCATCGCCAAGCACGATGTGGGCGCCTTCGATCGGGTGGTGATGACCATGGGCCTGCCTCTGTGGAAGTCCGGCACCACGAACACGATGAAGGTCATGTCTTTCTAAGGAGAGGAACCTATGGGTCTCACGCGACCACTTCCAGGCGAATACGCCGAAGGCTACGCACCCTATCTGGCCAAGGCCCCCGAGGGCGATGCGTTGGCCCTCCTGGAGGCCCAACTGGGCGAGGTGCCGGCGCTTTACGCGGGGTTCTCCGAGGCCCGGGGGGGCTACCGCTATGCCCCGGGAAAATGGAGCCTCAAGGATCTGCTCCAGCACCTCTGCGACTCCGAGCGCATCTTCGCCTACCGCTGCCTGCGCATCGGTCGGGGCGATGCCACGCCGCTGCCGGGCTTCGACGAAAACGCCTTTGCCGCTGCAGCCTCGGCAGACGGACGTTCCCTGGCGGACCTGCTGACGGATTTCCGCGCGGCGCGCAAGGCGAGCCTCGAGTTGTTCCGCAGTCTGCCGGATGCGGCCTGGGCGCAGCAAGGCACCTCCAATGGGCGCACCCTCACCACCCGCTGCATTCCCTATATCGATCTCGGACATGTGGCTCACCACATCACCGTGATCCGGGAGCGCTACCTGCCGGGAGTGAAGTAGTCCTTCCAGTTGTCGAGGGCCTTGGCCAGCGTCTCCAGTTGGCTCGTTTCCGTGGTACGAAAGCGGCTGACCAGCTTCCAGCCCTGGGCCACCTTCTGATAGCGGTGGAGCCACAGGAAGGGACCCTCCCAGTCGCCTTCGGAGTCCGTCTTCGTCTTCACCAGGAAGGCCAGCGTGGTCCAGGGACCCCGGGCCAGGAAGCAGCGCCCCAGTTCCTGGATGCCCGATTCCTCGTCGGATTCCAGCACTAGGTCATCGAGGTCATGCACGATCATGGGAACACCTTGCTCATGAGGCACATCGTACTCTCCGGAGGCGTCCGAATGGAAAAGTTGATGGGATTCGTCGGCGCTACCGTGGGCAGCCTGGTGGGCTGGTACCTGGGCGCCCTGGTGGGCTTCACGACCGGCGTGGTCCTGAGCATGGTGGGCACGGGGGTCGGGCTCTGGGCGGGGCGTTGGGCCAACCAGCGGTGGCTGGAATCCTGACGGGATTGGAGCTTTATGCATCTTCGTGGTTCCATTCCATCCATGCGCATCGAATGCATCGCCATCGGCACCGAACTTCTCACCACCCGGCGCCTGGACACCAATTCCGTCTGGCTGGGGGAGCGCCTGGCCCGCCTGGGACTGGGCTTCTACCGCAAGACCGCCGTGGGGGACACCCGTGAAGACCTGGCCGAGCTATTCCGGGAGGCGCTGGGGCGTTCGGAGCTCATCCTCGCCACGGGGGGCCTGGGCCCCACCTTCGACGACTTCACCAAGGAACTCTTCGCCGAGATCCTCGGCGCCGAGTTGGTGGAAGACGCCCCTTCCCGGGCGGACATGGTGGCCTTCTACGCCGCCCGCAACCGCATTCCGCCCCAGGTGAACTTCAAGCAGGCGCTCATCCCGGTCGGTGCGGAACCGCTGCGGAATCCAGTGGGGACCGCGCCCGGCGTGTGGTGGGAGGATCCGCCGGGGTACCCGGGGGTGCGGATCGTCCTGCTGCCCGGCGTGCCCCGCGAAATGAAGCGCATGTGGGAGGAACAGGTCGAGCCGCGGCTCCGCCCCCTGGCCGGCAACGCCAGGCACACCCTCCGGATGGTGGTGGCGGGCGTGCCGGAGAGCAGCCTGGATGAACGCACCCGGGAGGTGCGCGAGCGGCATGGCCACCTCGACTGGACCATCCTGGCCAGCCTCACCCAAGTGGAACTGCTCGTCCGCAGCGATGACACCGCTTTGCTGGAGACGGTGCTGGCGGACATGAAACCGGTGCTGGGCGCCGATCTGGCCAACATCGGCGATGGAAACCTGGAGGACGCGGTACTCGATCAACTCCAAGCCAGGGGCCAGACCCTCGCGGTGGCCGAGAGCATGACCGGGGGGCTGCTGTCAGCGAGGCTCACGGCCATTCCCGGTGCCAGCCGCAGCTTCCTGGGGGGCGCCACCGTCTACTCCCCTGCGGCCAAAGCGGCCCTGCTGGGGCTGCCAGCGGCCTTTCTGGCCGAGCACGGCACCGTCTCCGAGGCCACCACCATCGCCCTGGCCGAGGCGGCGCGAACGGTCCTTGGCGCCACCTGGGGACTGGCGGTGACGGGGAACGCCGGTCCCGGTGCCGAAGGCGATGCGCCCGTCGGCACGGTGTTCCTGGCGGTGGCGGGCCCCGAGGGAAGGGTCTCCATCGGCCGCCTTATTCCCGGCGACCGCTCGGATGTCCAATTGAGAAGTGCGGCCGCTGCCCTGGATTTCCTGAGACGGCAGATCGATCGATCCTGACCGGCCACGGGACCGGGAACTGGGCCCGCCCCTGCGGAAGGGCGCCGGTGCTGATAACCTGCGGGGATGAATCCCATTCCCATCCCCACACTGGCTCTCGGCTGCCTCGGCGCCTTTCTGTGCGGCAGCATTCCCTTTGGCCTGCTGCTGGTGAAGGTGGCTGGGAAGGGGGACGTGCGGGCGCACGGCAGTGGCAATATCGGCGCCACCAACGTCAGCCGCGTGGGCGGCAAGGCCCTGGGCATCCTCACCCTGCTGCTGGACATCGCGAAGGGATTCCTGCCGGTCTTCATCGCGAAGCAACTCGGATGGGGCGAGTCAGCCCTCTCCCTGATGGCCATCTGCGCCGTGCTTGGCCATGTGTTCACGCCCTGGCTGAGGTTCCGGGGTGGCAAGGGCGTGGCCACGGCCCTGGGCGTGGCTCTGGCCTTTCGCGCCGCCATGGTGCTGCCCGCTCTAGGTGTGTTCATCGTGCTGCTGCTGGTCTTCCGCTACGTGAGCCTGGGCAGCGTGATGGCGGCGGTGGCCCTGCCGCTCATCCTGGCCTGGAAGGGTGCCCCTGCGGCGGTGCTACTCCTCTGGGCGGGCATCTCCCTGATCGTCATCGTGAAGCACCACGAGAACATCCGGCGCCTGCTGAAGGGTATCGAGTCGCCGCTCTGGGGCGCGAAGAAGGAGACGACCCATGTCTAGCCGCGCTGACATCGGCGTCTTCGGCTCGGGGGCTTGGGGCACGGCCCTGGCCATCACCTGGGCCCGGAAGGGCGCGAAGGTGGCGCTCTGGGGCAATTTCCCCGAGGAGATGGCCCAGATGGCCGCCACGCGCCGGCACCTGCGCCTGAAGGATGTGGCCTTCCCGGAGGGCCTGTCGACCTCTGATGATCCCACCGACGCCTTCGCGGCGCCCCTGTGGATCTCGGCCATGCCCACCCAGGTGACGCCCGAGGCCTGGCGCGGACTGCTTGCGCGCACCTCGCATCGCCCTGAACTGGTGATTCACGTCAGCAAGGGCATCCTGCAAAGCACCCATCAGACCCTGTCCCAGGCCCTCACGGGGGTACTGGACGTGCCCGTGGGCGCCCTGTCCGGGCCCTCCTTCGCCGACGAGGTGTCCCTGGGCGTCCCCACGGCCATCGTGCTGGCCCTGCCCAACACGGTTTCCGAGGAGCGCGCCAAGGCCCTCCAGGCGCAGCTGGCCTCGGAAAAGCTGCGCATCTACCTCAGCCGCGACGTCGTGGGCACGGAACTCTGCGGCGCCCTGAAGAACGTCCTCGCCATCGCCGCGGGCCTGGTGGACGGGTTGAAGCTGGGCTACAACGCCCGCGCCGCCCTCATCACCCGCGGCCTGGCGGAGATGGCCCGCCTGGTGGAGGTGCTGGGTGGCCAGCCCGCCACAGTCATGGGCCTCGCCGGCATGGGGGATCTGCTGCTCACGGCCACGGGACCCCAGAGCCGCAACCGCACCTTTGGCGAGATGGTGGGCAAGGGCCAGAGCGTGGACGCGGCCCGGGATGCCCTGGGCGGCCAGGTCATCGAAGGGATGTTCACCACCGAAGCCGCCCTCGCCCTGGCGAAAGAACACGGCCTCGATCTGCCCATCGCCGCCGAAGTGCAGCGCCTGCTGAATGGAGAATCCCCCCAGGAAGCCGTGCGGCGGCTGATGACCCGGTCGTTGAAGTCGGAGTAAGGAGGAGGTCCCCATGGCCGAAGCCTTCCGTTTCCGCATTCTCCAGCATGGTCCTGCGGGTTCGCCGGTGCGGGAGGCCTTCACGCCGGCTGATCCGAAGTCCGGCTGGGTGCGCCTGGCGTTGAAGGCCATGGCCCTCAACCGGCTGGATCTCTGGACGACGGAGGGGATCCCCGGTTATCCGCTGCCCCTGCCGATCACACCGGGCTGCGATGGGGCCGGGACCCTGGAGGCCATGGGCGAGGGCACGGTGCTGCCCCCCGGGGTGGAGCTGGGCGGCAGCGTGATGATCGCGCCCGGGCTCAGTTGCGGTGTGTGCCCGGCCTGTTTCCGCGGTGACGACATGCTCTGTGCATCCTACGGCGTGCTGGGCCACATCTGTGACGGCACGGCGGCCACCCACGTGCTGGTGCCCGCTGCCAACCTGCTGCCCATTCCCGGCAACTGGAGCTTCGAACAGGCGGCGGCCTTCCCCCTGGTCTTCCTCACGGCCTGGGAGATGCTTGTCCACAAGGCGGCCCTGCGGCCCGGCGAGACCGTGCTGGTCTGGGGCGGTGGCAGTGGCGTGGGCAGCGCGGCCATCCAGTTGGTGAGGGCCCTGGGCGGTACGGCCATCGCCGTGGTGGGCAGCGAAGCCAAGGCCATGCAGTGCTGGGACCTGGGCGCCGAGCACGTGATCGTCCGCGGCGACCTGAAGGCGCTGTCCGCCAAGGTTCGCGACTTGACGGGCAAGCGGGGCGTGGAGGTAGTCTTCGAGCACACGGGCGCCGCCACCTGGACCACCAGCCTGTCGGTCTGCGCCCGGGGCGGTCGCATCGTCACCTGCGGGGCCACCACGGGCCGGGAAACGGCCATGGACCTGCGTGCCCTATTCGCCAAGCAGATCCAGATCCGCGGCTCCTACATGGGCCGCAAGGAGCACCTCTGGACCCTGCTCTCGCTGATCCAGCGCAACCCCACCAATCCGCCCTTCCGTCCCGTCATTGACCGGGTCTTCGAGCTGTCTGCCTACCCCGAGGCCCAGCGCCATCTGGAAGCCGGCCAGGGCTTCGGCAAGGTGGTGTGCAGGCTCTGAGCGAGAGGGTCGGCCCATCTCCTGCTAGAATCATCCGTTTGCCTTCGGAGCTCCCGTGAAAGTTCTCATCCTCGGCGTCAACGGTTTCATCGGTTCCCATCTGGTGGACCGCATCATGCAGGACACGGACTGGGAGGTCTATGGCCTGGATCTGGGCACGAACAAGGTGACAGATCACCTGGCCAACCCCCGCTTCCACTTCGTGGAAGGCGACGTGACCATCTCCAAGGAATGGATCGAGTACCACATCAAGAAGTGCGACGTAGTGCTGCCCCTGGTGGCCATCGCCACGCCCAAGGTCTACGTGACGGATCCCCTGCGCGTCTTCGAACTGGACTTCGAGGAGAACCTCCGGGTGGTCCGCCAGTGCGTGAAGTACAAGAAGCGCGTGGTGTTCCCCAGCACCTCGGAAGTCTACGGCATGTGTCCGGACGAGGAATTCGACGAGTACGAATCCCCGCTGGTCACCGGTCCTATCCCCATGAACCGCTGGATCTACAGCACCAGCAAGCAGCTGCTCGACCGCGTGATCTGGGCCTACGGCTTCCAGCAGGGCCTGAAGTTCACCCTGTTCCGCCCCTTCAACTGGATGGGGCCCAAGCTCGATAGCCTCAACACCGCCAAAGAGGGCAGCAGCCGCCTGGTGACCCAGTTCAGCTGGAACCTGTTCAACGGCGAGCCCCTCAACCTGGTGGATGGGGGCCATGCCCACCGCTGTTTCTGCGATGTGAGCGACGCCATGAACGGCATCATGGCCATCCTGCGCAACGACGGCGGCAAGGCCGACGGGGGGATCTTCAACATCGGGAATCCCGCCAACGACTATAGCGTACGCGAGATCGCCGAGATGATGATCGCCATCTGGAAGGACCATCCCTTCCGCATCGAGCGGGGCATCCCCGAAGGCCGCATGGTGGAAACCGGCAGCGGCGACTTCTACGGCAAGGGCTACCAGGACGTGGCCCGCCGCACGCCCAGCATCAAGCGCATGAAGGAGACCTTCGGCTTCGAACCCAAGGTGTCCATGAAGGATTCGCTGAAGAAGGCCATGGACTTCTTCGTCGAGGAGCACAAGCAGCTGGAGAAGGTCGTCGAGACTGAGAACTAGCCGATCCTGAGGCTGCGCCCCATGATGCGCCGCGAACGCAACTCTCTCCTCCTGCTCTGGTTCTTCCTCGGCTTCCTGCCGCTGCTGGTCCGACCCCTGTGGGAACCGGACGAAGGCCGCTACGCAGAGATCCCGCGGGAGATGCTGGCGACGGGGGACTGGCTGACGCCGCGGCTCAACGGCGTGCTCTACTTCGAAAAACCGCCCCTGCAGTACTGGCTGTCGGCCCTCAGCATGAAGCTCTTCGGAGTGAATGGCGCGGCGGCGCGCCTGCCCCTAGCCCTGGCCTCGGGACTGATGATCTGGGCCGCCTGGCGGCTGGCCAAGCGCCTGGGGGCCCGAGATCCGCTCTGGGCGCCCTTCATGGCCGCCACGGGCCTCCTGGCCTTTCTGGTGGGGCAGCTCCTCACCCTTGACGCCCTCTTCAGCGCCTTCCTGGTGGCGGCCATCGCGGCCTTCGTGGAAGCGGTGGCCCGGCGCCGCGAGGGTGGGCCCACCCTCAGGTGGACGTTGTTCGCCTTCGGCTTGCTGGCGGGCGCCATGCTCACCAAGGGACTGGCCGAGGTGATCCTCACGGGCGGCATCCTGCTGTTCTCCCTGGTCTTCGCCAGTCGGGACGCGGATCTGCGCCGGGCGGTGCTCCGCACGGCCCTGGATCCCCTGGGTTGGCTGCTCTACCTGATCTTGGTGGCGCCCTGGTTCTGGGTGGTGAACCGGGTGAATCCTGGCCATGCCCAGTTCTTCTTCATCCACGAGCACTTCACGCGCTTCCTCACCCACGAACACGCCCGGCAGGGCTCAGACAACTGGCTGCTGGACAAGCTCTACTTCGTCGGAATCCTGGCCGTGGGCCTGCTGCCCTGGCTGTCGGCCTCGGTCACGGGGCTGAAGCGGAGTTGGACCTTCCTGAAGGGCAGGGGGCCCCAGAGCCAGGACCATCTGGCCCGGTGGGTCGTGGGTATCACGGTCATGGCCTTTCTCTGGCCCCTGGCCTTCTTCAGCCTGTCCGGCTCCAAGCTGCCCCCCTACATCCTGCCGGCCATCGTGCCCCTGGCCGCCTTGGCCTGCAGCTTCGAGCGCAACGGCGAGGAACGGCTGGCGCTGCGCCGCATGGGGAAGGAACTGGTCCTGCTGGGCGGCCTCTTCCTGCTGGCGGCAACCCTCTTCCGCAAGGATCTGGTGGGTGTGGTCTGGGTGCTCGGCCTCGGTGCCGCTTTCGTGGGCCTCGGCCTATGGACCCACCGGCGGCAGGGGCTGACACCGCTGCGATTGAAAGTGGCCCTGGGCGCGGTCCTGTGGTTGCTGATCCTTGCCGCCCAGGCCGCGGCGGGCCCGGGCAAGTCAGTGCTGGAACTTGTGCGAAAAAGCCCAGCCAACGCCCAATGGATCAGCTACGGCACCTACTTCCAGGGCCTCCCCTTCTATGCCCGGACCCGGGCGGTGGTGGTGGCGGGCACGGGGGAACTGGCCTTCGGCCGCGATCACCTGCCGGATGCCGGGCGCTGGTTCAAGGAGGATCCGTCAGCTTTGGGCCTCGTCGCCGATCGCCTGAAGGCCGAGGCGCCCTCAAGGCCTGTCCTCGTGCTGGCCAAGCCATCCAGTTGGAATCAGCTGGGCATCGATGAGAAGGCCCAGTGGGAGGAACTGGCCCGCAATCCGGCGGCGGTGATGGCGCGGAGGAAATAAACCAGCCTCCGGACTCCTACTTCACCGCTTCTTTAACGCCGTGTCCGGTTTCCTTGGCCCCCTGGGCGATGCCCTTGCCCGCGGTCTTGGCGCCGTGGCCCACGGCCAGGCCACCTTTTTTGGCCGCATGACCGACCGCCAGCCCACCCTTCTTGAAGCCCTGGCCGATCTCCTTGCCCGCGTGCTTGATATCCTCCTTCGGGCCATCCACGGTGCCCAGGCTGGCGAGGAGGAGGAGGCTGAGGAGCGCAGGAGTCATGGTCCATTCTAACGCGCTGGGCGAGGGGGCCGCTTCCAGGGGAAGATGGAGGCATGGATGGATCCTCGCCCCAGCCCCCTTTCCGCATTCGCCTAGCCAGCTGGCTGCGGGCCCATGCGCCCGAACTGCTCTTCGCCGCCCTCCTGCTGGCGGTGCTGCCCATGCGCGATCTCTGGGCCCCGGACGAGCCGGACTTCGCCCAATGCGTGAAGGAGATGCGGCTACGGGGCGACTGGCTGCTGCCCTACCTCAACGGCGTGCCCTACAGCGAAAAGCCAATCCTCTACTACTGGGTGATGAAGGCCTCCGCGATGCTGCTGGACACGCTCACCGGGGGTCTCGGCTTCACCCAGGGCGTGGCGGCCTGGGCCCTGCGCCTGCCCTCGATCATCGCCGCCGTGGCCTTCCTCTCCGCCTTCCGTTGCTGGGCCGCGCGTTTCCTGGAACCTGACACTGCGGAACCCGCGGCCCTGATCCTGGCCACCACGCCCCTCTGGTTCTGGCAGAGCCAGTTCATCCAGATCGACCTGCTCTTCTCGGCCCTGCTGGCCTGGAGCTGGCTCTGCTGGCTCGGAGGCTACTTGCTTCAGCGTTCCTCCGAGGCATCCCCGTCCGATGAGTCCCGTGGCTGGTTCCTGAAAGCCTACTTCTGGCTCGCTCTGGCCTTCCTGGCCAAGGGACCGCTGGCGCCGGTACTGTCGGTGTTGCTGCTGGCTGGGTTCCTCATCTGGCAGCGGGATTTCAAGGCGCTCCGGCGCAGCCACCTCCTGGCGGGACTGGTCATCACCCTGCTCATCGTGGCGCCGTGGTACTTCGCGGCGGGAATGAAGGGCGGCGCCCACTATGTCTACGAGCTGATCATCCTGCAGAACTTCGAACGGGCCACCAAGGCCTGGGACCACATCCAGCCCTGGTGGAAGTACGGCGAATACCTGCTGGGGGATTTCTTTCCCTGGGTGCTACTGCTGCCCGCCCTGGCCCTGCACCTGCGCCGGACGCGCGGGCTGGGCGAGCCCGCGAGACGCTTCCTGCTGCTGGCCTTCTTGGTGCCCTTCGTCTTCCTGAGCCTGGTGCAGAGCAAACAGGGCAAGTACCTGCTCATGGGTTATCCCTTCCTGGCCCTGCTGCTGGCGAACCTGTTCCGGCGAATGGAACCTTCGCGGGCCCGGCGCCTGGGCGGTCTCCTCGCTGGCGGGTTGGCGATACTCGCAGCGGCGCTGGCGGCCCTGGTCCTCGGCGCGGGCGGTGCGAAACTCCAGGTCCAGATCGCGCCCTTCCTCGGCCCCCTGCGACTCATGGCCTTGGGGATCCTGGGCGGCACGGTCTACGTGGTGATCCAGGCGGCCCGGGGCCAGGCGACTCGGCTCATCCCCGCCGTGGCGCTAAGCCTGGGGTGGCTCTACCTGGTGGGGGGCACCTGGGGCTTCCGGCTCCTGGACCCGCCCAAGTCCTATCGCCGCTGGACAACCGCTGTCCAACCCATGATCACGGGCCGACCGGTCTACTACTGGCAGACCATCCGCAGCGGCGTCATGGTCTACACCGATCACCTCATGCCCGAGCTGCGCTCGGCCAAGGCCCTGGAGGCCCTGGATCCCGAGGCCCGCCTGGTGGCCCAGCGCGGCGAATGGGAACAGGACGCCTGGGGCCTGACCCCGGCCCTGCGATCGCGCTTCGAGGTGCTCCTTTCGGTACCCACGGGCGGGGGTGAGATCCTGCTGCTGAAAAAACGCACGAACCCAGACCCGGAGGAAGCCCCATGAGCCCCAATGTGAAAGCCATCCCCCTCATCGTGCTGGGCGTGCTGCTCAACGCCGCCGCGCAGATCTGCCTGAAGAAGGGCCTCCAGGCGGCGGGCGGCATGCAGCTGGCCGTGGGGCCACTGTTCCGGCTCATGCTGGAACCCTGGGTGATCGCGGGCCTGGCCTGCTATGCCGTCAGCGTGATCGTGTGGCTCGGCGCCCTGTCCCTGGTGCAGGTGAACTACGCCTACCCCTTCCTCGCACTGGGCTTCATCGCCAATGCCCTCATGGCCCGCGCCTTCCTTGGCGAAGCCATGACACCCATGCGATGGGTGGCGCTGGCGGTCATCGTCGTGGGTGTGGGACTGCAGGCGTTGAGTGGGCGGGGGCAGTGAAAGGCTGATTCACCCTTCGAATTGAAGGAATCAGTAGGTCAACTTGATCGGATGCTGCAGGATGAATCGATAATAAGATGCAATAATTTATAACATAATTGTAGTTAATCATATGGCTCGGAACCTGCTCACTCCCTGATTCAGGTGTATCTCGGCCCTGCCGGGATGCAGTGGTCATCGTTTGCGATCCAGAGGAGGTCCACCATGAAATGGACTGGCATGTATTTCATTGGTTTTATCATCCTCATCGGCGGTGTCCTGGGGGCTCTCTGGAAGATGGGTGTCCTGGAAACCATCGGCACGACTTGGACCGTCATCGGCGTCGTTATCCTGATCGGGGCGGGCATCATGACCGCCGTTTCCCACAGTGGTACCCGGGAGAACATCGAAATCGATCGCAAGTAGCCACACGAATTCGACCCGTGATTGCACTGGAGCTATCCGCACACCTTCATCAACACGCCTGATTGAAGCACCTCAGCGTTGAACACGCCGCGATCCAGCACGAGGCTGGTGACGAGGTCCACGGGAGTGACATCGAAGCTGGGGTTCCAGGCGGGCATGTCTTCCGGCGCCCAGCGCAGGCTGCCATAGCCGCGCACCTCGGCCGGGTCGCGCTCCTCGATGGGGATGGCGGCGCCATTGGGGCAGGCCAGGTCCACGGTGGAGAAGGGGGCCACGGGATGGAAGGGCACGCCGTGGTAGCGGGCCTGCACGGCCAGGCCGTAGGTGCCGACCTTGTTGGCGAAGTCGCCATTGGCGGCCACGCGATCCGAGCCCACCAGTACCCGCTGGACCCTGCCGTCGCGCAGGAGCAGGGCGGCCATGCTGTCGGTGATGAGGGTGGAGGGAATGCCGAGTTTCTTCAGCTCCCAGGTCGTGAGCCGGCCGCCCTGGAGCAGGGGCCGGGTCTCGTCCGCGTAGACGTGAATGCGCTTGCCCTGCTCGTGGGCGCGGCGGATGACGCCCAGGGCCGTGCCGATGCCCGCGGTGGCGAGGCCGCCGGTGTTGCAGTGGGTGAGCAGGCCTTCGCCCTCCTGGATGAGGGCCGCCCCGTGCTTCGCCATGCCTTCGCAAAGCCGCACGTCCTCCTCGAAGATGGCCCGGGCTTCGCCCATGGGATCGGCTGCAACCTTCATCCGATCCATGGCCCACATGAGGTTCACGGCCGTGGGCCGCGCCCCGCGCAGGGCCGCGCAGGCGGCGGCGTACTCGCTGGCGGAAGCCCCGCGCTGGGCGAAGGTGGCCAGGCTCGCCGCCGCCGCCACGCCGATGAGGGGGGCCCCGCGCACGGCCAATCGTTTGATGAGGGCGACCATGGCGTCGGGCATGCTGCCATCCAGCCAGACCTCCGCATCCGGGAGCTGCGTCTGGTCCAGCACCCAGAGCGTGCGGCCATCGTGGCGGAGACCGAGGGAGTCGAAAAGATTCATAAAGATTTTCTTTCCACCTTCTTCTTTTCAGATGATCCTCGGACCAAGCTTCGCCCGAAGCGAGCGCAGTTCCTGGAGTTCTTCTGTGGACAGTGGCTTGGCGCCGCCCAGGGTCTCGGCCTTCCATAGGATCTCGGCGACCTGTTCCAGGCGCTCCATGCCGCCCGCAGCCTCGTCCAGGTGCTCGCCCCAGCAGAGGCCACCGTGGCGGGCGAGGATCAGGAGGCGATGCTCGGGCAGGAAGGGCAGGAGGCCGGTGCCCATGTCCTCGGTACCCGGCATGGCCATGGGCACGATGGGGATGCGGCCCGCCGCGAGGATGACCTCGGGCAGACCGTCGGAAGGCAGTTCCTTTAGCTCAGGGCGGGCCAGGGACCAGGCGATGGCCGTGGGGGGATGGGCATGGACAATGGCCCTGGCCGCAGGCACGGCGCGGTAGATGGCCAGGTGCATGGCCCGTTCGCTGCTGGGCCGCCCCGACAGGATGGTGCCGTCCAGCTGCAGGTGAGCCAGGTCGCCCAGCTGCACCTTGGCCTTGGGTACACCGCTGGGCGTCATGGCGATGAGGCCGTTGGGCAGGCGCACGGACAGGTTGCCGTCCGAAGCCGCCAGCAGGCCCCCTGCGTGAAGGCGGCGGCAGGCATCGAGGAGTTCCTGGAGCAGGGCATCGGACATGGGACCAGTGTAGGACACCGGAGAGCCCGCTATTCATCCCCGCTATCCTGGTTCCTTCCCATGGAGTCCCCATGAATCAGCTGCGGGTACTGGCCTTGTGCCTCTTCATTCCGTGCCTGGCCGGCGCCGTCGAGAACCCGAGGGTGGCCGCCCTGGCCAGGGAGGGGCATTGGCTGGAAACGGGCTGGGCCGCCCACGGGCCGATGCTCGGAAAACCTGCTCCGAGTCTGGATCTGACCGGCTGGCTCAACGGCGAGGTGAGGCCTTCAGCCATGAGGGGGAAGATCGTCGTCGTGGATTTCTGGGCCACCTGGTGCGGGCCCTGCCGGGCCTCGGTGCCCCACAACAACGAACTCGCGAAGAAATTCGCTGGCAACGGCGTGCTGGTGATCGGCGCCTGTGGCAGCGGCCGGGGCGAGGAGAAGATGGAAGAGGTCGCCAAGGCCACGGGGCTGGCCTATCCCACGGCCCGGGTGGCCCAGGCCAGCATCGCGGCCTGGAAAGTCCAGTGGTGGCCCACCTACGCCGTCATCGACCGGAGAGGCACGCTGCGGGCGATCGGCCTCAAGCCCGGCTATGTGGAGAAGGTGATCGACGCGCTGCTGGTGGAGTAGCCATTTTGACGCTATGGTCTAGATCATTCCTTTCTTGCCCAGGTCTTTTCGCAGCGCGGCCTTCAGCGCCTCGGTCTCGGGGTTGGCCACCGTCGAAGGGGCGATGCCCGCCAGCTGTCCGGCCTTTTCGCTGAGCAGCAGGCCCAGTAGGCTTTCGATGAGGCTGCCGCCGCCCTGGGTGCCCCCCATGAGGATCTTGGGGACGACGTCCACCTGCGATTTCTCGATGGCTTCGGCGAAACGGTTCATGACCTGCTGCACCAGCTGGAATTGGGGGCCGCCGTAGGCGCGGACCTGCTCCTCGATGGCCATGGCCTGGGCGATGCCCACGCGGGCGGCCTGCTCAGCCTGGGCCTCGGCCATGACCTTGATGCGCTTGGCCTCGCCCTCGCCCATGAGCCGCACCTTCTCCGCCTCGGCGCCGGCGAGCGTCTGGATCTGCGCCGCCTGTTGCTGGGCCTTGGCGTAATCGGCCTTGCCCTGGTTGCTCTGCACCTCGATGCTGATGGCGGATTCCGTCAGCATGGTCTGCTGCTTAGCCCGGGCCTCGGCCTCGCGGAGTTCCCGCTCTTTCACAGCCGCATTCTCCTGGCGGGCATAGGTCTCCACCTGCTCATTGGCGATCTGCCGGCTGCGCAGCTGGACGAGAATCTGCTCGATCTGCCCGCCAGGGGCGCCGCTGGTGGGCGTGCCGATGAGCACTTCCTGGAGTTCCAGGTTGTACTGGGTGAACTTTTCCTTCATCTGGACGCCGCTCAGCTCCTGGATCGCGCTGCGGTCCTGGATGAGCTGGATGAGTGTGCGGGTCTGGCCCACATTCTTGAAATAGGCGCTGACCATGGGATCGAGGGTCTGCTCCACCAGTTTCTTGATGTCGCCGAAGCGCTGGATGACCAGGGGGGCCTTGCGGTAGTCGATGTGGACTACCACGGACAGCGGCAGGCTGGGCTCGAAGGCATCCTTGGTGATGAGGCTCACCTCGCTCAGGTTCTCGTCGTAGTTGTGGCTGCCCACCTCGCCCTTCGTCCACTTCAGGATGAAGTTCGTCGTCGGCACCATGAGCACCTTGCCGGCGTAGGTGTTGAAGGCGTACTTGCCGGGCAGGAGGGGATCGCTCCATACGCCGCGACTGCCCGGGGTCACGAGCTCCCCATGGCGGTACTCCGACCCGCTGATGTCGTCGCCCAGGGCACCGGTGTAGCTCACCACGACGCCGACCGTGCCCACTTCCACGACGGTCTTGGGGATGAGCTCCACCGTGGCGAAGAGGCGGTTGATGTAGTAGGTGCCTTCCACCAGCACCTGGTACTGGCGTCCGCGCTGGCCGCCTGCCACCAGGAACTTGTCCGCGTCCTGGAAATTGTTATGGTAGGTCGTGGCCTGGTGCGGGTCCTCGCCCACGGTGGAGGCGATGATTTCGCCGCTGGCCAGGCTGGGCCCGTCGTGGACGGTGACGATGCCCACCGAGTCGTCCGCGCCGCGGATGATGACCGGCCGCCAGCCCCCGCGTTCGGCGATGATGGCGCTCATTTTCTGGAAGGTCTCCACCTCGCTCTTGTCCAGGGGCAGGTAGTAGACCTGGTCTTCGGTGAGCACCACGAATTGCACGAGGTTGATGGCGTACATGCCCTCGCGCAGGATCTGCCGCTGGGGGCCTTTCTCCCCGCCGCCCTGGATGAAGCCCATCAGGTCCTGGAAGTCGGCACCCCGAGCATTGCTGGCCAGGGCCTGGGAGGGCGGCAGGTCCTTGCCGTCGCGGGCGAAGACGTAGCCGATCTTGCCCTGGGGGATGGTCACCAGGGGCATCCTGTGGATGCGGTACTGGAAGGGGGTGAGGTAGTGCCAGCCGCCCCGCAGCAGGCTGGGCTGGAACCCCGCCTCGCCATTGAGCGCGATGAGGCCGGTCTTGACCGAGCCCTTGCCGCTGATGAGCTTTTCCACAATGCCCACGCGGTTGTTGGGGATGTAGCGGATCCACTTGCTGAGCAGGATCAAGGTGAAGACGGCGCCGAAAAGGACCAGCAGGAAGAGACCGGGGTTGGCGGTAAGCCAGGAATAGTCCATGACGGCTCCAGGGGACGGGTTGATACAAGTGTACCGAGATCCGGGCACCGTGACGGGTATCACCCTGGCCCGGCCGGTATGCTTTCGGCATGGACGATTTGAAGGACTGGATCCGCGAGCGGAGGGGCCTGCTGATCGCCGGGCTGTTCGCGATCGCCATGGGCTTCTGGTGGTGGCATGGGCGTCCCATCTCCCAGCCCCCGGGCATCCTCGCGCCCCTCGATCCTGTCCAGACTGAACCGGAATCCCCGGCTTCCTGGACCTTCCGGGACCACCAGATCACGCCGTTGGCCCGCTTCGAGGTCCGGGCGCGGGTGTTGAGCACGGAGCGCTACCGCTTCGACCGGGCCTCGGAGTTATCCCCCGTGGACTTCGCCCTGGGCTGGGGGCCCATGTCCGATTCCCGGATCCTGGAGGCGTTCACCATTCAGCAGCGGGACCGCTGGTACTTCTGGAGTTCCAGCAACATGCCGATCCCCGCCTCTGAAGTGATCAGCCACAGCGCGAACATGCACATGATCCCGTCCAACGAGTCGGTGGCGAGACGGTTGCTCGCCGTGCGGCCGGGCCAGCTCCTGGAGCTGCGGGGCCAGCTGATCCGGGCCAATGGAAAGAACGGGTGGCATTGGGTGAGCAGCCTGTCCCGGACGGATACCGGGGACGGCTCCTGCGAGGTCGTTTGGGTAGAGTCAGCGAGCGCCGCAGACCACTGACGTCACATATGACCTTCCGGTAGAAAACGGGGTTGGGTCCCCTGATAGACTCGGCCCTCGAAGGCCCTTGGTGGCCTTGGAGCCCCATGTTTGACATCGAAGCCTCTCTCGATAGCCGACTGCTGGCCGTGCCCCGGAACCGTCCCACGGTGATGTTTCCGGAGGCGCTGGATCCACGCACCCTGGAAGCCGCCTGCTTCCTGGGCCGCTTCATCCGGCCGGTCTTCCTGGCATCCGAGGCCGAGGTGCGGGCCCTGGCCGCCCGGGAGCTTGGTCACCTCGGCGAGGACCGGGTGGCCTATACCCTGTCCGAAAGCGCCTTCGTCACGCCCGAATCCCGTCCGGACCTGGTGGAGACCTTTGCGGCGGCCTGCCTGGAATGGTGTCAGCTCCACGAACGCCCCATGTGCCTGGACGTAGCCCGTTCGATGGTGTCCGAGCCGGGACGCTTCGGCATCTGGGCGGTGAAACTGGGCCATGCGGACATGGTAGTGGGGGGCGCCATCCACGAACCGAAGGCCTTCTTCCGCCCCATGGTGGACCTGCTGGCCAAGCGCCAGGTCACCTGTGAGGCGGGCGTCTTCGTGTTGCCTGATGACCATCCCGAAGAGGTCTACCCCAACAACATCGTGGTGTTCGGGGACGTGGGCGTGAACGCCACCATGACCCCGCGCATCCTCGCGGAAGTGGCCGTGGGCACCTGTGCCGTGGCCCGGGACCTGATTCCCGAGGAGGTGCTGCCGGAGATCCGTTGCGCCATGGTGTCCTACTCGAATCGTGGCAGCGACGAAGGTCCTTCGCCGGAACTGGTGCGGCAGGCCGCGGACCTGGTGCCTGAGATTCTGGCGGAGCGCATCCAGCACGCCGAGCGCTACCGCAGCATCCGCATCCGCGGGGAGGTGAAGGTCAACGTGGCGTTGTCGCGTCGCTCCGCGGATCTGTATCACGCGGAAGGCCTGCCCTGGGAAGGGGCCCCCAACGTGATCGTCTGCCCCAACCTGGACATGGGGAACCTGCTCTACAACCTCTACGCCACGCGCTTCCCCGGCGCCCGGAAGTTCCCGGTGATGTTCGGATTCCTGTTCCAGGCTGTGGACCTGCCCATGGACTGCACGCCCGAGGACATCCGGCTGGCCGTGAAGGCCTCTGTCATACGCCTGCACCACTACGGCCAGTGGCAGCGCACGCCCCGGGACACTTTCTTCCGCCGCCACCGGGTGCTGGTGTTGAACCCCGGATCGACGTCCACAAGGACCTCCATCTTCGAGGGGGACGAGGAGCGCTTCACCGAGGAGATCCAGCATCCCGTCGAGGCGCTGAAGGCCTTCGACGGCCGGCCCATCACCGAGCAGTTCGCCTTCCGCAAGGAGGCCGTGCTGGGCTTCCTGGGGGACCACGGTTATTCGCTTTCCGACTTCGATGCCGTGGCCGGCCGAGGAGGCCTGCTGCGGCCCATCCCCCACGGCACGTGGAAGGTGGACACCGCCATGCTGGAGGATCTGAAGGGCGGCACCCGCGGCGAGCATGCCTCGAGCCTGGGCGCCCTGATCGCCTCAGAACTGGTGGCGGGCACGGGCAAGCCCGCCTACATCGTGGATCCCGTGGTGGTGGACGAGGCCGATCCCAAGGTGAAGGTCACGGGCCTGAAGGAACTGCCCCGTCGCGTGATCAGCCATGCCCTGAACCAGATCGCCACGGCTCGCCGTTACGCGGAAGAATACGAGACCTTCTACGAACGCATCAATGTCATCGTGGCCCACATGGGCGGTGGCATCACCGTGGGCGCCCACCGCAAGGGTCGCTACATCGACGTGAACAACGGCCTGGATGGCGAAGGGCCATTCTCGCCCCAGCGCTCGGGAAGCCTGCCGCCGGGCCAGCTCATCGACCTCTGCTTCTCCGGCAAGTACACCAAGGCCGAACTGAAGCTCCTGAACAAGGGCCGGGGCGGCCTAATCGATCTCCTGGGCACTTCGGACCTGCGCGAGGTGGAGCGCCGCGTGGAGGGCGGGGACGCCGAGGCCAAGCTGGTCTTCGAGGCCCTGACCTACCAGATCGCCAAGGCCATCGCGGCCCTGGTTCCCGCCTTCGAGGGCGAACCGATTGACGCCATCCTGCTCACTGGCGGCATGGCCCGTTCCGCCAGGCTCGTGGGCGAACTGCGCCGCCTCACGGCGGCCCTGGGCTGCCCGGTCCAGGTCTATCCCGGCGAAAACGAGATGGCCGCCCTCGCCAAGGGCGCCCTGCGCGTGCTCTCGGGCCGAGAGGCAGCCAAGGACTATCCGCCAGCCTGAGGGGGGAGGCATCGGGATTTCATGGCTCAAACCGCCGATTCGCCTAGACTGGGCCTATTTCGTTCCACGACCCATGTTCCGGGGGGGCCCTTGAGCCGGTACCGACGCTTTGCCCAGATCCTGCCCATCCTCATCGCCAGCCTTGGCGCGATGACCCTGCCGCCGACCCTGGGGGCGCAACAGGCCTCCGCCGTGAACCTGGATCCCAAGGTCATCCTGGGCCAGGCTCACTCGGCCTACTACAACCTCTCGTCAAGGTGATTCAAGCGGTATCGCTTCCTGGCCAATCCGGATTGGGCCTACCTGCTCGGGGACTTGGCGAAGACCAACCCTGCTGCCTTCGACTCCGCGATGGCGCTCTTCTCGAAGGTGCGCTTCGATGTGGTGGTGGATGCCAAGGGCGCGGCCAAGGTCTCGCACAATAGTGTCGAAACCCCTAATGAGCAGACCAAGGCCGGCATGAACCAGGTCTGCGACGGCATGGACCAGATGCTCACGGGCCTCTTCCAGACCTAGCACCCCTTCATGCTCCAGACCCCGTTCTGCAGCCCGGGCAAGGCCCTGAACCTCGAGGAATCCGGCGACAAGTACCGGGTCCGTTGAGTGGAGGAGGAGGACATCAAGGTGGACATCCTGATGGACCGCACCTACGCCGTCTCCGAGATGAAGGTGAACAGCCCCGTGTTCGATTCCGTCATCTACCCGGTCTTCGACCGGCAATCCGGAGGCCTCGTCCTCGCCAGCTACGAAGCCGACTACCTGGACAAGTCCGGAGGAGCGAAGATCCATGTGAAGGTCCTGATCAAGAACCAGCCCATCCAGGGGCTGGTGCTGCCTTCGGATCTGGACCTCACCGCCCGGGTCGGAGAAAGCACCACCCACATCCTGGTGGCCTTCACGGAGGCCAGCCTCATCAAGGATTAGGCCTGATCGGCCCGGAGCTTGGCTTGGCTGGTGAATACGAAATGCCTAGGCCCACCTCATTCTCCATGAGGACGGCCCTCCGCCCAGAAGGCGGGGGGCCGTGCGCCCAACTGCTTGATCAATAAGTGCGGAACATCCGCTGGAGTTCCTTGGTGTCGTTCGTCTTGGTGAGCCCCAGCATCAGCAGGATGCGGGCCTTCTGGGGGTTGAGCGAGTCGGAGACGACGAAGTCCAGTTCATCGTCGTTGGCCTCGCCATTGCGCGCGATGATGCCGCTGCCGACCCGGGAGCTGCGCACGATGATCACGCCCTGCTTGCGTGCATCGGTCAGTGCAGGCATGACGTTCTTGTGCACGCTGCCATCGCCAACACCGGCATGGATGATGCCCTTGGCACCAGCCGCGACGAAGGCGTCGACGGGCACACGGGTCGCATTGGAATAGCCGTAGACAATATCAACCTTAGGCAGGACGTCGAGGTTGCTGATGTCGAACTCGGTCGCTACCGTGTGCTTCCGGATCGGCGCCCGGTAGAAATGGGCCTTGTTATCCTGGAGATAGCCCAGGAATCCCAGGTCCGGAGTGCGGAAGGTATCGATGGTGGAGGTGTTGAGCTTGGTGACGTCGCGTCCGGCGTTGATCTGGTCGTTCAGAGCCACCATCACGCCCTTACCCACGGCCGCCGGGCTGGCGGCCAGGATGGTGGCGTTGTAGAGGTTGATCGGGCCATCCGCCGAAATGGCGGTCGAGGGACGCATCGCACCCACCAGGACCACCGGCTTAGAACTCTTCACGACCAAGTCGAGGAAATAGGCGGTCTCTTCGAGTGTGTCGGTCCCGTGGGTGATCACGATGCCGTCCACGTCGCTCTGGGCCAACAACTGGTTGACGCGCTTGCCGAGTTTCAGCCATAGCTCATCGGTCATGTTCTCGCTGGCGACCTGGAAGACCTGCTCACCACGGACATTGGCTACTTTCTTCAGCTCGGGCACGGCTTCGATCAGCCGTTCGACGCCGACTTTGGCGGCGGTATAGCCTACGGTGGTGGTGCTGGTAGCCCCGGTGCCGGCAATGGTGCCGCCGGTGGCTACGATGACGATGTTGGCCATTTTGGTGGGGGCGGTGGTGGCTGTGGTGGCTGTGGCCTGGGCGAAGACGGGACTGACCGAGCCGACCACCAGGGCGCAGACCAGGGCGGTCACCAAGGGTTTCGAAATGAGACGGGCGAGTTTCATAGGCGGTTCTCCTTGTGGTGGGTTGACGGGTCGGGAATGCTCCGGGCCAGGCCTTGCCATGGGCCTGACTTGTTGCTTGGCAGCGGAACTCCGGGATTGGTCATTCGTTGGTTCTGACCCAGTGTCGGGCGTGGGGCAGCCCAAGGCAGCAACCGCAATGCCATTGTTTAAAGCTTGTGATAAGTCTATTTTAAAAGTATTAATATCAATAAATAGACATTAATAAAATAAAAATGTATATCTTATTGATGATGTAAAGGGTCATAACCTTTCGGCGATTCGTTGTGCTGATTTTTTTAAAGTTATTTGAAAACATCATTTACATTTCAATCAGGGGGAGACCTGGGGTTTCGATGTTATACGGGTTGAAAAATGGATCCTAGGCCATCGCACCCGAGCCCGAGCTCGGCTGCGCGGACGAATAGCGGACCCATTGGAAGGCCCATCTTGAACACAGACCCTAGCCTTGACCGGGATGATTCTTCTTGAGGCGTTTGCTCAGGGCAGGTTGGGAAATGCCTATGAGACGGGCAGCTACCGATTGGTTTCCCTGTGCCCGGCGCATGGCCTCCGTGATGACCAGGTCAGAGAGATCGTGCAAGCTGGGCAATGGCTCCGAAGCGACGAAAAGGCTCTGTTCGGATCCCTTCGTTTCACCCGGAGCGGCCTGGGGGCCGCTGTGGCTGTCAATGGCCCGCTTGAAGGAGTCCATGGACAGCATCCTCGACTGGTGGACGCTCAGGGCGTCGTAGACCATGGATTTCAACTCGCGGACATTGCCCGGGAATGTGTGGTTGGCGAGCAGTACATACAGCTCTTTTGAGACAGTGGGTTTCTTCTTGCCGAGTTCCCTGGCCACCTGATCGAGAAAGTAGTCCACCAGCAGGGGGATGTCATCCGCCCGATCCTTCAAGGGCGGCACATTCAGGTGGTGCACGCATAGCCTGTAGTAGAGATCCTTCCGGAATTGTCCAGCGGCCTGCTTGGCGGACAGGTCGTGGTGAGTGGCGAACAGGACCCGCGATCTCAATCGCTTCGGAGCATCACTGCCCAGGGCGAAGTACTCGCCTTCCTGGAGCAGCCGCAGCAGCTTGATCTGCGAGGCCGTGGAAAGATCGCCGATCTCATCCAGGAACAAGGTGCCATCGGCAGAATCCTCGATCAAGCCGCGCCGGAGGGCATCCGCCCCCGTGAAAGCGCCCCTGACGTGGCCGAACAGGGTATCGCTGAACACATTGTCATCGAGACCGGCCACATTCAACGAGACCATTTTGCCTTTCCGTCCGCTCAGCCGGTGGATGGCCACAGCGAGCAGTTCTTTGCCCACACCGGACTCGCCTGTGATCAGCACAGGCTGGCTGCTACCTGCGATCGCCTCGATGTACCGGAAGATGGCCCGCATCGCCTTGTTCTGGGTGATGATGTCGGCGAAGGCCTCCGGATGGGCGAGCCTGTCATCCAGCACCCGGGAACAGAACTCCCAGTTCTCCCGCTGCAGATCGATCATCTTGAGGGCCCGCTGGACGCCCTGGATCAGACGCTCCTGCTCGACCGTCTTCACGAAGAAATCGAAAGCTCCCCGTTTCATGCATTCCACGGCGGTCGCCACCTGGTTCAGGCCACTGATGATGATCACCGGGATCTCAGGATACTTCTCCAGCAGCTGGGAAAGCAGGGCCTGCCCCGAGATGTGGGGCATATTCAGATCCAGAAGAACCAGTCCGACATTGTTGGTGGCGAGCAGATCCATCACCTGCCTGCTGTCCGAGCATCGGATGGTGTTGTTGATGCCCGCCATCATCGAAAGGGTCATGCTGAGGCTTCGGAGCCAGGCTTCTTCATCGTCGACGAGAAGCACGGAATAGGATGGATAGTAGGATTCTGGCATCGGTTCATCCTCCTTCCATGGCGGGCAGAGTCAGGATGGCAGTTGTCCCTTCCCCGAGCGTAGACCTGAATTCAAGCTTCCCATGATGGTCCTTGACGATTCCGGCGGAGACGGAAAGCCCCAGACCTGTGCCTCCGACTTCGCGTTTCGTGGTGAAAAATGGATCGGTCACATGTGCCAGGTTTTCCGGGGGAATTCCCACGCCTTCATCCTTGATCATAAGCGTGACCACATTCAGTTCACGGTCGAAGGAGGTCGAGAGGTGGATGCCTTGTTCAAGACCGTCCAAAGCCTGGCAGGCATTCAGAATGAGGTTCACGGTGACCTGCTCGATTCTCTGGGAGTTGCCGCGGACCGGCGGGAGGTTCTCCATGTAGCTGGCATGGAAGTGGGCGGTGGATTTCCTGATCGAGTTATCCAGGAGCCGGACCGTGGTCTGAACCACCGTGTTGATGTCGACCGTCTCGTCGAGACTGGACGTATCCTTGCGCGCGAAATCCTTCAGGTCCTCGACGATCCGCTTGATGCGTTTGGCGCCGCCCTGCATCTCATCGAACATGCGGGGTATTTCCTCCCGGAGTTCCGAATATCTGAGGCCACCGATCAAGAAATCGCCCTTCTCCTCGAAGCGCGCTTCAAGGTCGGCTTCGGCGACCCGGTAGGCGCCGCGGAGGATAGGAAGGTTGAAGAGTATCAATCCCGTCGGGTTGTTGATCTCGTGCGCGACCCCTGAAACGAGAATCCCGAGAGACGCCATCTTTCCTGCCTGGATCAGCTCCTGCTGGCGGATCTGGGAATCCTGGATGTATGCCTCGATCTTCTTCCTCAAGGACCACGACCAGGCCACGATGCTTCCGAGGATGGCAAGCAGCGGCAGCAATATCATGGCTCCATATTTGACGATCCTCCGCCATGGACTTGGGTGGGATTCGAGGATGCCCAGCCATTTGTCATGAATCAGCTGGTAGCGGCCCGTGTTTTTCAGGATTTCAAGACCCTGGTCGAATTCGGCGAGCAAGTGCTTGTTCCCCTTCTTCACCGCAAACCCGTAGGGAATTTCCGCAACCGGCTGGCTGACGGGTACGATGTTGGTCAAGCCTCGCTCGAGTCCGAAATACATGCCCGTCAAGGTGTTGACCAGGGCGTATTCCGATTGCCCGGACGCCAGCATGCGCAGGGCAGCCGCGTGCGTATCCACCAGGATGAGTTTCGCCCCGATGCCGCTTTCCGTCAGGCGATCCTGCATGATCCCGCCCTTCTGCACCACCACTTCCTTGCCGGCCAGGTCCGCCAGCGACGCGATCGGGGGGGATCCCCTGCGGGCGAAAATCGACTGGCGTACGAGGCAATGCGGGGCCGAAAAATCGAAGATCCTGTACCGCTCACTGGAGATGGAGATCCCTTCCAGGACATCGATCGAGCCGCTCTCCAGCAGGTGGCGCATGTCGTTCCAGTCGCCAAGCCTGATGTCCACCGGCAGGTCCATCACCTCGGCGATGGCTTGGGTGATCTCAACGTTGAAGCCAGCCGGTTTGCCGGATTTGTCGAGGAACTCAAAAGGTGGATAGTTCTGATCGCCGCCAACGACGATGACAGCCCTGGGCCTGGTCATTTGGTCGGCCTCGCCGAGGGCGGGCATCTGAAATGCAAACAGGCCGCATAACAGGATCAGGAGGGGATATCGCATGGTCCTCGAGCCGACAAGAAGGGCCGCGCTCCTGGAATGACGGACCTGGGAAGGGTCATGATTGCAGGAGCTGGCGTAGTTTACTTTATTGTCCTTAATGGGGAGGACTTTATCTAACGATGCGGAGGGGAGGCCCCGCAGGGCCATCCCCTCCGCATCGAATCTTCAGGGTGCGGGGCAGGGTCTATTTCTTGGGCCAATCCCTGGGTTGGGTCATGTTCTCGGGCTTGAGCATGTCGTCGAGTTGTTCTTTCGTCATCCAGCCCTTCTCAAGCACCAGGTCGTACACCGGCCGGCCGGTGGCCAGGGATTCCTTGGCGATGGAGGCTGACCGCTCGTAGCCGAGCACGGGGTTCAGGGCGGTGACTAGGCCGATGCTGCCCTTGACCATGGTGCGGCATCGCTCAGTGTTGGCCTTGATACCCACCACGCACTTGTTGGTGAAGACATCGGCCACCTTGCCCAGCAGATCGGCGCCGACGAGTTCGTCGTAGACGATGATGCACTCCACCGGGTTGAGTTCGAGGCTGCTCAATTCGGCGGCCATGGTCACCGTGGTGTCGTATCCGCAGAGTTGGTAGGCGACGCTGGATGTGACCTCGCAGATCACCGGGTTCACCTTGCCAGGCATGATGGAGGATCCAGGCTGCGTGGCCGGCAGGGTGATCTCGAAGAAGCCGGTCCTGGGGCCGGAGGACATCAGGCGCAGGTCATTGGCGATTTTCGACATGGCCAGACCCGCGCGCTTCATGGCCCCGGACATCCGGACGTAGCTCGCACAGTCCGAGGAGGCGCCAACCAGATCGTGGTTGGGCACGAAGGGGAAGCCAGTCAGTTTCGCGAGCTTCTGGATGGACAGGGCACTGTACTTCGGGGGGCTGTTGAGCCCGGTGCCGATGGCGGTGCCACCCAGATTGACCTTCATGAAGGAGGTCTGGGCATCCTGGAGCTGTTCGATGGCTTCGTTGATGTTGTCGGCGAAGCCGTAGAATTCCTGGCCCAGGGTCACGGGCACGGCGTCCTGCATCTCCGTGCGGCCCATCTTGATGACATCCTTGAACTCGGTGCCCTTGGTTTCGAGGGCAGCCTTGAGATTCTTAAGGTTCTTGAGGGCCTGGTCGATCTCCATGACCACGGCCACCTTGGCCGAGGTGGGATAGTTGTCGTTGGTGGACTGGGAGAGATTGACATCGTCATTGGGATGCAGGAAGGCGTATTCGCCCTTGTGCTTGCCCATGATCTCCAGACCGCGATTGGCGATGACCTCGTTGAAGTTCATGTTGGTGGAGGTGCCTGCGCCGGCCTGGATCATGTCCTCGGGAAACTGGTCCTGCAGCTTGCCGGCAATGAGTTCATCGCAGGCTTGGCTGATGGCATCCAACTTCTCTTTGGAGAGAATGCCCAGTTCGTAGTTGGCCTGGGCGGCAGCCTTCTTCACGTAGGCGTAGGCCGCGATGAAGGTCGGGAAATGGTCGAGCTTCTGGGTATTGAAGGGGAAGTTCTCCACGGCCCTGGACGTCTGGGCGCCCCAGTAGGCTGCGACGGGAATCTGTCGGTCTCCGAGCGAATCGTGTTCCTTGCGTGTGGACTGGGCCAAGACCGGGCTCGCCGAGGCGAGAGCAAGGACACAGGCCAGGGAGGTGGTTGCCCAGGGTTTCGAAATGAGTCTGGTGGTATTCATGTCTGCTTCTCCTTGTGGCGGGTTGATTATCTGGACTGATTTCAGAGCAAGCCTCGTTCAGGGACTTGGCCCGGGGTTCAGGGGGGGCTCCAACCTTCCCGACATCCTTGTTCCTGGCCCTGCCTCAGCGGGGACGGGACCCACAGAGCAAGGGTAATGCCATTGGATTTTTTACTGAAAACGCCATGCAAACATTGGCGAATAATATACTTATGCCAAGGAATGATTGGGATGCCCCTGAAGGCGATTCGATGAAGGGATATAACTTTTTGATGGTATAAAATCGATAATATTATTAATTACCTTATAGGCCTTTATTTACGTGATATTGCGGTAAATTATGATGTTTAGAATGTTATAAGGGTTTAAAAAGTGTATTTGTTTTGTGTGAGCTAAATATTTTGAAAAAAACAAAAATAAAGATACATGCCAATACCTTCAAATGCCTAGAATGCCTGTGATTCTTGGAGGTCGAAATGAAAGCATGGAAAGCACTGCTTCCACCTCTGATCGGCATCTGCATCGCACTGCTTCCGGCGCCAGCAGGTCTCGCCCCTTATGCGTGGCACTACTTCGCCCTGTTCGCGGCAGTGGTCGTGGCCCTGGTTCTGGAGCCCCTGCCTGGAGGCGCCGTCGGCCTCCTGGGCCTCACGGTGGCTGTGATCCTGGCGAGGTACGTCCTGTTCAGCCCAGAGCAGCTGGCCAAGCCTGGCTTCAGCGTTCCCAATGCGGCCCTGGCCTGGGCCCTTTCCGGATTTTCCAACCCCACGGTCTGGCTCATCTTCGGGGCCTTCATGTTCGCAATGGCCTACGAGAAGACCGGTCTGGGCCGGCGCATCGCCCTCGCCTTGGTGAAGCGCATGGGCCGCAGCACCCTCAACCTGGGGTATGCCGTCCTGGGGGCGGACCTGCTCCTCGCCCCCTTCACGCCCTCCAACACCGCCCGCAGCGCGGGCACCATCTTCCCGGTCATCAGTCACCTGCCGCCCTTGTACGATTCGAAGCCCAACGATCCTTCCATGCACCGGATCGGCACCTACCTCATGTGGGTGGCGATCTCCACCACCTGTGTGACCAGCACCCTCTTCATGACCGCCCTTGCCCCCAACGTGCTCGCGGTGGAACTGGTGCGGAAGACGGTCCATGTGGATCTCCAGTGGCTCAAATGGCTGTTTGCCGCCCTGCCGGCCTGCGTCCTGCTCCTGGCCGCGGTGCCGTTGCTGACCTACTGGCTGGAACGACCCTCGGTGAAGAGCGGCCCCGAGATTCCCCAGTGGGCGACGGGGGAATTGGCCAAGATGGGTAAGCTGACCATGAAGGAGATCCTCCTCCTGGCCTATGTGGCCGGCGCCCTCGCACTCTGGATCTTCGGCGACGCCTTCATCAGCCCCACGACCGTCGCCTTGCTGGTCATCGGAATGATGCTGATGACCCGGGTGATCACCTGGGCCGAGATGATGCAGAACAAGGACGCGTGGAACACCTACGCCTGGTTCGCGACCTTGGTGGCGCTGGCCGACGGCCTTTCCCGGGTGGGCTTCATCCCCTGGTTCGCCACCACCGTGGGTTCGCATCTCGGTGGGCTTTCCGTTCTCAAGGCCCTGGTGATCCTGCTGCTGATGAATTTCCTGCTGCACTACCTATTCGCCAGCGTCACAGCTCATGTCACCGCGGTCCTCCCGGTGCTCCTGGCGGTGGGGGCCGCCATACCGGGAATGCCCGTGGACAGGATGGCCCTGCTGCTCTGTCTGCAGCTGGGCATCATGGGCGTGATCACCCCCTACGGCACGGGGCCCAGCCCGGTGTACTTCGGTTCGGGGTTCCTGCCTGGACCGATCTACTGGAAGCTGGGAACGATCTTCGGCGTGGTGTACATGGCGGCCTTCTTCCTGATCACCGTGCCCTGGGTGATGGCCCGGTGAGCCTGATTCAATTAAGGGTTCACTAGGCCAGCAGGGCCGCCAGGGCGATGGAGCTGAGCTTGGTCCTGGCGCTGTCGCCGCGGCTGCTGAGGACGCAGGGGACCCTGGCCCCGGCGACGATGGCGGCCACCTCGGCGCCGCCGAGCTTGGTGCCCATCTTGTAGAACACGTTGCCCGCCTCGAGGAATGGGAAGAGCAGGCAGTCCGCGTCCCCGGCGACGGGACCCCCGATGCCCTTGATGCGGGCGGATTCGGGGTCGATGGCGACGTCGAGGGCCATGGGCCCGTCCACGAAGGCGCCCTGGATCTGACCTCGATCGGCCATCTTCGATAGCAGAGCGGCTTCCGCACTGGCTCTCATCTTGGGCATCACCAGCTCCGAGGCCGCCAGCACGGCGACCTTGGCCTGCTCAATGCCCAGGGCCCGGGCCGTCTCCACCAGGTAACCGAGGATGGCCAGTTTTTCCCTGAAGTCGGGCTCGGGGATCACGGCCACATCGCCGGCGATGAGGAGCTTGGGGTAGCCCGGATGTGCCATGACGGTCACGTGGCTGAGGATGGCACCGGGATCCAGGAGGCCCTGCTCCTTGTTCAGGATGGCCCGCATGTACTTATCCGTGCTGAGCAGGCCCTTCATGAGCAGATCGCCCTCGCCGGAACGGACCAGGGCCACGGCTACGGTAGCGGCTTCGGCGTCCGTGGTGGCGTGGACCATGCGGAAGCGTTCCTTCGGCAGCCCCAACTCCTGACAGACCCTCGCCATCACCGGCTCGTCGCCCACGAGGATGGCTTCCACCACCCCTGACTCCACGGCGGCGTTCACGGCCTCCAGCGTATGGGCGTCGTTGGCCCAGGCCACCACCAGGCACTTGCGAGGGCGGTCTATCACGGCGCGGAGCAGGTCATCAAGGGTGTTGATCCGCATGGCAGTACCTGTGAAAAGTCGCCGGGGTTGTCCGGCTCCTGGGGAGAGTAGCATTCCCCCATGGCCGTCTCTGTGAGCTTCCGCACATACCTCCTCGAACAGCTGGGACAGATCCGGCCCGTGACCTCCCGTCCCATGTTCGGTGGTCTTTGCTTCTTCGCCGAGGGCCGCGCCTTCGCCCTGGTGGCCCAGGACACGCTGTACTTCAAGGTGGATGACAGCAACCGCCCTGATTTCGTGGCGGCGGACATGGGCCCCTTCCTGCCTTTTGGCGATCCCGACAAACCCATGCAGTACTACGAGCTGCCGGCCGAGGTTCTGGAGGATCCGGAGCTGTTGGCCCCCTGGATGGCCAAATCCATCGCGGTGGCGATGAAGGCCAAGCCCAAGGCCAAGCCGGGACCCAACGCGAAGGCGAAACCGAAAGCCGCGGGGAAGCCCAAGGCACCGCGGAAGTAGGCCCGTGAACCTGGTCCTGCTCCTGCCCGAGGATCTGATTTCCTCCGACCGTGCCCGTCTCACGGGCCGTCGCCTCCAGCATGTTCGCGAGGTGCACCGGGCGGNNGTGCTGCGCCTGGATGACGAGGCCCTGGAACTGGCCCTGACCCTAGATCAGGAACCGCCGCCCAAACTGCCGCTGACGCTGCTGATCGCCGTGCCCCGGCCCAAGGTGCTGAATCGCGTGGTGGCGGCGGCCTCGAGCCTGGGCGCCGCCCGCATCGTGCTGCTGAATGCCTGGAAAGTGGAAAAGGCCTACTGGGCCAGCCCGAAGATGAACCCCGAAAAGTTGCGCAAGCAGATGATCCTCGGCCTGGAGCAGGCGAAGGACACCGTGTTGCCGGAGTTGCGGCTGGTGCGGTTTTTCCGGCCCTTCGTGGAAGACGAGTTGCCGGATTTGCTCGGCGGCGGAACGGGCCTCATGGCCCATCCCGGGACCTGCGAGACCGCCCCGAAGGTGCTGGTGGCGCCCATCACGCTGGCCATCGGTCCCGAGGGCGGCTGGATCGAGGCCGAAGTGCAGAGTCTCTTGAAGGCAGGTCTGCGCCCCCTGGATCTGGGCCCCCGCATCCTGCGCACGGAAACTGCCTTGGCGACCCTGGTGGGGCGGTTGTTCTGATTCCTGATCGACCACAAACCGAGTAGACAACTGGGGTTCGAGGGTTAGCCGGGTCTCAGAACCCCACCGCGTACTCCCCATCTCGAATGAGCGCCACCATGCTGCCATCGGCCATGGCCAGGTCCACAGCCAGGACCTTCACGTCGGGCTGGGTCTCGGGGGCATAGACCCGATCGATGTGGATGACCGCCTCGGGGCCGGAGAACTGGGCGGGGCCCATCTGGCCGCCGAAGTGGTCACTGCGGCCGAAGGCGAGGTGCAGACCCAGCTTCTCGTCCAGGAGGATCTCGCCGATGGGCTTGATGCCGAAGGCCGCCAGCACTCCCAGGCCCAGCTCGGCGAGATTGCCGTAGGCTGGTTCCCTGGCCAGCAGGGCGGCCTCCTCACGAGACTTGGGACCCTCGCTGATCACTTCCAGCGCCTTGTTCCCTTCGATGCGGTAGCGCACGATCTCGGCGCCGAACTGCACGGGCATGACGCCGCTGCTGCGACTGGGATCGCCGGTCAGCTCGCCCTCGTAGGGCACGATGTAGGCCTCGCCCGAGGGCAGGTTGCCCGCCACGCCGGGCTTGGGGAGCAGGCCGCCCGAGGCATGGCCCGTGCGGTGGCGCAGGTCGAGGTGCAGGTCGCAGGGGCCGCTCGGCGTATCGAAGCGCAAGTCCGCGCCCTCGGCCCGGTCCAGCAGTTCCTTCAGGAGATTCACGCGGCGGTTCACCTCCGCGTAGTCCAGGCGCAGGGCGGGGATCATGTCCGCCCGGAAGCCCGGCATGGTGGCGGCGCGGATGGGATGCTGCTTCGCCGCCAGCTTCAGCGGCGCCGTGGCCGAGAATTTCGTCAGCGCGATGAGGATGGGATGCGTGGCGTAGAGGTCGGCGAAGGCGATGGACGCCGCGGGATCCAGGGAATCAGTGGAGGGCAGGTGGCCACCCGAATGGACCCAGGCCCGCTCCGGCAGGTCACCGTTGTTGGTGTGGACATTGGGATAGACCACCAGGTGCGTGTCGAGGCCCAGCTCGGCGCGGTGCGCGGTGAGCTCCTTGGCCCAGGTCTCGGCGATGGCGCGGCGGGCGGCCCAGGGGGTGTCATCGGGCACCTTGGCGTCCGGCAGATCCACCAGGATCGCCAGCGCGCCTTCACCGGGTTGGGGCTGGAACACGCGCTGCACCAGAGCCACCAGTTCCGGACCAGACAGCTGTTCGCTCATGCCGCCCTCCGCCTGGGAGGATGCCCCAGGTGGGGAAGGCTGTCGAGGTCAGGCCAGGAACAACCGATAGGCGGGATTGGCGCCTTCGTCCACCCAGGCGTAACCCAGCTGATCGAGGAAAGCCTGGAACTCGGCGTGGTCCTCCGGCGGCACCTGGATGCCCACGAGCACCCGGCCGTAGTCCGCGCCGTGATTGCGGTAGTGGAAGAGCGAGATGTTCCAGCCCGCGTTCATGCGGTCCAGGAAGCGGAGCAGGGCGCCGGGGCGCTCGGGGAATTCGAAGCGGAGGACCCGCTCATTGGTGACGGAGGGGGCCCGGCCGCCCACCAGATGCCGGATGTGAAGCTTGGCCATCTCGTTGTCGCTGAGGTCCTCAGCCTCCAGACCGTCGGCACGGAGGTGGTCCAGGAGCTGCCGGGTCTCGGCGCGGTCGGCCACTTGCATGCCCACGAAGATGTGCGCCCGGCTTGGGTCCGCATAGCGGTAGTTGAACTCAGTGATGGAGCGCTTGCCGATGCGTTCGCAGAAGGCCCGGAAGCTGCCGGGCCGCTCCGGGATGGTCACCGCCAGGATGGCTTCGCGCTGCTCGCCCAGCTCCGCCCGCTCTGCCACGAAGCGCAGCCGGTCGAAGTTGGTGTTGGCGCCGGACAGGATCGCCACGAGGGCGCCGGGGGCGGCTCGGTCCGGGTTCCGCTCGGACCAGGCCTTGAGGCCCGCCACCGCGAGGGCCCCGGCGGGCTCGAGGATGGAGCGGTTCTCCTGGAACACGTCCTTGATGGCCGCGCAGATCTCGTCTGTGCTCACCAGCACCACTTCGTCCACGAACTGCCGACAGAGTTCGAAGGTTTTCTCGCCCACCTGGCTGACGGCCACGCCGTCGGCGAAGAGGCCCACCTGGTCCAGCTTCACGCGATGCCCCGCCGCCAGGGAACGGTACAGGGCGTCCGCGTCCGCGGGCTCTACGCCGATCACACGGAGGCCGGGCTGGAGGCGCTTCAGGTAGGCGGCGATGCCCGCGATGAGGCCTCCGCCGCCCACGGGGACGAATACCGCCTCCATGCCCCGGGGCATCTGGCGCAGCAGCTCCATGCCGATGGTGCCCTGGCCCGCGATGACATCGAGGTCGTCGTAGGGGTGGATGTAGGTGGCGCCGCTCGCGGCCTGCAGGTCCTGGGAATGGGCGAAGGCCCCTTCGAAGGTATCGCCGTGCAGCACCACCTCGGCGCCCAAGGCCCGCACGGCGTCCACCTTGATCTGGGGCGTGGTCACGGGCATGACGATGGTGGCCCGGCAGCCCAGGCGCTGGGCGGCAAGGGCCACGCCCTGGGCGTGGTTCCCCGCCGAGGCGGCGACGACGCCGCGACTCCGGGTGGCTTCATCCAGGTGGGCGATCTTGTTGTAGGCGCCCCGCAGCTTGAAGGAGAACACCGGCTGCAGGTCCTCCCGCTTGAACCAGACCGGCGATCCCAACCGGGCCGTGAGCAGCTTCGCGGGTTCCAGGGGGGATTCAATGGCCACGTCGTAGACCAGGGCCGTGAGGATGCGGTCCAGGAGGTCGCGGGATTCGGGGATGGTCGGCTGAGACATGGGAACTCCGGAAGGGCAGCACGAAAAACCCCCCGACCTGAGGTGGGGGGGCGGCAAAGAATCAAGGTGTGGAACCTGTCCTAGCCCCCGCCGGGGATGCGAATAATCGAAATGGAGCAGGACCGGCGGAACATGGGGACTCGTTTCAATGAATGCGCCAGCCTAGCATCCGCAGAGGCGCCCCACAAGCGGGATCCGCGCTGGCAGACTGGACCCATGACCGACCTGGTGATCCGACCCCTTCTGGCCGCAGAGATCCCGCAATTGCGGGACCTCGCGGAGGAGACCTTCCGCGAAGCCTTCGCCCATGCCCTGGTGGGTCCAGCCCTCGAACTGCTGCTCATCGGACGCTTCACGCAAGCGAAGTTCGAGGCCCTGCAGGACGACCCGGAGGGCTGGCTCCGGGTGGCCGAGGAAGGTGGACGGCTCGTGGGCTACGCCCAGGCCCAGCCTGCCCCGTGCCCGGTCCAGGGAGTGGAAGGAAGGCCGGATTGGGAACTGGGCCGGCTCTATGTCCGGCAAACCCATCACGGGCGTGGCGTCGGCCAGGCCTTGATGCAGGCCTGCGTGGATGCGGCGCAGGCCGCCGGTGCGCGGGGCCTGTGGCTGAAGGTGTGGGAGGATAACCCCAGAGGCCGCGCCTTCTACCGAAGATGGGGGTTCGTCGAATTGGGACGCGAGGACATGGACCTGTATGGCACCGTGCTGGTGCACCTCATCCTGGTGAAGGCATGGTGAAGAAACGAAGCTGGATGCGTCGGATTCTGATCTTCCTCGGCTGGGTCGTGGGCCTTTTCCTGGTGCTGAATATCCTTCTGGTGGCGGTCTTCCGGTTCGTGCCGGTGCCGACGTCGGGGCTGATGGTGCAGCGGCGCATCGAGTCCTGGTCCAGCGACAAGCCCTACAAGTCTCGTCACACCTGGGTGCCGCTGGAGGACATCTCGCCCAGCCTGGGCGTGGCCGTGATCGCGGCGGAGGATCAGAACTTCACCGAACATTTCGGGTTCGACTGGCAGGCCATCGAAAAGGCCGTCCAGCACAACGAGCACAGCCGCCGGAAGCGGGGCGCCTCCACAGTGTCCCAGCAGACGGCCAAGAACCTCTTCCTGTGGAGCAGCCGGTCCTGGACGCGGAAGGGGCTGGAGGCCTGGTTCACCCTGCTCATCGAGGCGGGCTGGTCCAAGAAGCGGATCCTGGAGGTCTACCTGAACATCGTGGANNGAGGCGGCGCTGCTGGCGGCGGTGCTGCCGAACCCGCACCGGTTCCACGCGGATGCCCCCAGTGACTATATCCGCGGGCGGCAGGCCTGGATCCTCAACCAGATGCGCCAGCTGGGGGGCGACCAGCTGGTGAAGGACCTGGAAAGCTGAACCGAGGCGCCAAAAGGTTCCACTGGGCCGGAAACCCCGGGCAAAGATCACGATTCCCTACCCGCTGGTTTCCTAGGCTGAACCGCGGTATAGAATGGGGCCCAATCTCCCAGGAGGATCCAGCATGAAGCCCCCCGTTCG
>PMJK01000083.1 GCA_003158505.1 Holophagaceae bacterium
GAGTGCTTCGCCAATCTCGAATGCCGGGTGGTCGACACCCGGATGGTTCCCAAGTACTGCTTCTTCGTCCTGGAGGTCATCAAAGCCTGGGTAGACGCCTCAGTGAAGGCCCCGCGAACGATCCATCATCTTGGGATGGGACGATTCATGGTCGCCGGCGAAATTATCAAGCTCAAGTCAAAGATGAAGTGATGAATTCGTTCAGAGACAACATGGCAAAGAAAATCTTCTGGGAAGATCCCTACCAAACAACGCTCCACACTTCCATTGCCACGGTGGATGGCGCCGATATCACCGTGCAATCAACCATCTTCTACGCCTTCTCGGGAGGCCAAGAGAGCGACCAGGGGACCATCGGTGGATTGCCAGTTCTCGCTGCCCGGAAGGAAAGTCTTGAGATCATCTACACACTTCCAGAAGGCCACGGGCTGGCGGCCGGCGAACCCGTGCATATGGCAATCGATTGGGAGAGGCGATACCGGCTGATGCGTCTTCACTTCGCCGCTGAGCTGGTGCTTGAGCTCTTCTACAAATCGCTGAATGGCGTTGGCAAGGTGGGTGCCCACATCGCCCAAGAGAAGGCTCGAATTGATTTCGCCTGGCTGGAAAGCATCGCGCCATGGCTCCCTGCACTCATGGCAGAGGCCAATAAAGTCATAGAAGCCGATTTAGCGATCAAGTCCGCCTTCGAGGACGAGTCAAACGAGCGCCGTTACTGGGAGATTGATGGATTTTCTCGTGTGCCCTGCGGAGGGACCCACATCAGGCGAACGGGCGAGGTGGGTCCGATCAGGTTGAAGCGCAACAACATCGGTCGGGGCAAGGAGCGGGTGGAAATCTACCTCAGCTCCTGAAGCAAATCTTGGGCTAATTCCCACTTTGCTCCCCCCGCCTTTTACTTCCTTCGCCAAGCGTTTCTCCCTTGCACTCGAAGCCATCATTTGGAATGCGCCCCACCATTTAGGACCACCCATTCCATCTTTCCAGAGGAGCCTGCCCGTGCGCACCCTTGCGAAATCTGCCCTGCTTGTGATTTGGACTACGTTCATCAGCCTGCAAGGAAACCTGGCGATCGCGGCCGGAACCCAGGACGCGCCCAAGAGTCCCGTGGTCAAGGAACTTTCTCTCGACCGGGGGCGGACGGCGGTCCTGGTCATGGACTACGAGAACGACATCCTGGGCATGGTGCCCGAGAAGGCGCAGGCACCCCTTCTGGACCGAGCGAGCGCGATCCTCAAGGGCGCCCGGGAGGCCCATTTGCCGATCATTTACGTGGTCGTGCGTTTTCGCAATGGCTACCCCGAGGTCAGTCGCCAGAACAAGCGCTTCAACACCCTCAAGGAGTCGGGACGCTTGCAGGAGGGCACTCCGGGGGCCGAGATCCATGCACGGGTGGCTCCCCAACCCGGCGATATCGTGGTCACCAAACGTCGTGTGGGAGCATTCTCCACCACCGATCTGGAATCGATCCTCCGGGCCAACCACATCACCACCCTTGTGATGCTCGGCATTTCCACCAGCGGAGTGGTCCTTTCCACGGTGCGCTGGGCCGCGGACATGGACTATCAGCTTGTCGTCATCTCCGATGCCTGCGCCGACTTTGATGACGAGGTGCACCGGGTGCTGACGGAAAAGGTGTTCCCGGGGCAGGCCACGGTCCTGACTACGCAGGCGTTCATCCAGGCACTGGGAAGTAGTCCCCAATGACAAACGGCCCCACCGGGATCCCAAATGATAATCATCTCGAGATCGGGTCACTTCTCTTCGAGGGGCTGGATCAGATCGACCTCACGGGTCCCTTCGAAGTCCTGTCGCGCATCCCGAACTCGACCTACCGCATCTATGCCAAGACAGCCGCACCGGTGCAGGATGTGCGTGGCCTGAAGCTGAGCCCCGACGCCCTCCTGGCGGCCGCACCGCAGTTGGATGTGCTGCATGTGCCCGGCGGCTGGGGACAGGAAGCCCTGATGGACGATGAGGAAGTGCTTGGCTGGGTGCGGCAGCAGGCGGCCGGGGCCCGTTGTGTCTTCTCCGTGTGCACGGGCGCCCTCATCTGCGGCGCGGCCGGTCTGCTCCGCGGTCGGCGGGCCACGACCCACTGGGCTTCGCTCCACCTCCTGCTTTGCTTCGGGGCGATTCCCGTGAACGAGCGGGTGGTCCTGGATGGTCCCATGGTGTTCGCCGCAGGGGTCACGGCAGGCATCGACGGCGCCTTGCGGGTGGCCGCCGAGTTGCGGGGCGACGAGGCCGCCCAGGCCATCCAGCTCTACATGGCCTATGCGCCCGAACCACCCTTCAACAGCGGGACGCCGGAGACCGCGCCGCCCTCCGTGCGGGAAGGCGTGCGACACGCCCTCGAGGACATCACGGTCCAGCGGGAAGCCACGGCCCGGCGGGTGGCCCGGCGCCTCGGCATCCCCCTGCCGTCCCTCGGCCCTCTCGCCTGACGCAGGACGTTCGGCTGCCTCTGGACACCCCTGTCCGGCCCTCCTGGATCGGCCTTGGCCCGACTTTGACCGGAGGCTGTGAACCGATTCACGCATTCCACCGATTTGTCGATAGGCCAGGAAGGCTCCACGGCCGTACCCAGAAACCGTTCTCAGACGTTCTGCCTTTCAAGGACTGCCCGCAACTGGTCCACAGGGGGAAATGCCATGAGGAAGCACCTCTCCATCCTGATTCCCGTTCTAGCCCTGGGCGGGTCGACGCTGTCGGCCGGGTGCTCGCCCGATACAGCCCCTGTCCCGTTCTACATGAAGTACTCAGGCCCAGATTCCAAGAAGGTCCAAGTGTGTTTCCCGCCTGTTTTCGACCGTGCGCGGGGCGTGTCCTGGGATGGAAGAATCGCTTGGAAAACCGAGGAACGTGTGTGGGTCTTCGCCGCCGCCCTGGAAGGCTCCCTGAAGGGAATTAATTGTTCGCGCGGGCAGCCCGTACCATCTGTGTGTCGCTGTGGTCCGGCTGGAGAAGCAGACGGGGACCTTTGTCGTCGAATTCAGCATCCAGGATCCGTCAGGGGAAAGCCTGGAGCTGGTTCAGGTGGAAGGGACGGGTCCCCGCGACCGTTCCGGTGAGGAAATCTATCCGACCCTGGCCGCCGAAATTGTCACGACCTTCCAGAAAAGCGTTCTCAAATAGTCCAGGGCCCCGGACAGGGGCCTTGCTCGCCAGGCGTCCTGCTGGAATGCAGCAGACCCTTGCTTGATAAATCCGATGGGGGCCGGACTGGCCCCTCGTCCCGACCGAACGCTGGCGCTAGCATTCACCTGCAAGGAGCCCTCATGAAGACCATCGGCCTCATCGGCGGCATGAGCTGGGAGTCGACAGTGCCCTACTACCGCCTCATCAACGAGGCGGTCAAGGCCCGCATGGGCGGGCTGCATTCCGCGAAGATCGTCCTGTACAGCGTGGATTTCCAGGACATCGAAGGGCTGATGCGGGCGGACGACTGGGAGGCGGCCGGCGCCCTTTTGGCCGGCGCGGCCCGTACTCTCGAGGCGGCGGGGGCGGATCTGCTGGTCCTCTGCACGAACACCCTGCACAAGGTGGCCGACCGCATCCAGGCGGCGGTCCACATCCCCCTGCTGCACATCGCCGATCCCACCGCGGCGGCCATCAAGGGGGCCGGACACGCCACCGTCGGCCTCTTGGGCACGCGGTTCACCATGGAGCAGGCCTTCTACCGCGAGCGGCTGAGGGATCGGCATGGGCTCCAGGTGCTCGTCCCCAGCGAGGAGGACCGCGCTGCCCTCCACCGCATCATCTTCGAAGAGCTGTGCCTCGGGACGGTCCTGCCGGAGTCCCGCAGCGCCTGCCGGGGCATCCTGGACCGGCTGGTGTCCCAGGGCGCGGAAGCCATCATCCTCGGATGCACCGAGCTCTCCCTGCTGGTGGACCCACAGGATTCCAGGGTTCCCCTCTTCGACACCACGGCCCTGCACGCCCGGGCGGCCGCGGAGGCGGCCCTCGCCTGAACCCTCTTGCACTTCCTCGCAAGATCCCGGAGGTTGCCATGTCCACCACCCCCCTCGCCCGCTGGCACCGGCTCGTGCAGGACCGCAGCCCGGAGGGACTGGCCACGCTGCTGTCGGAGCGGGTCGTCTTCCACTCTCCTGTGGTGCACACGCCCCAGGTCGGCAAGGCCGTCACCACCCAGTACCTCGCCGCTGCCTTCCGGGTCTTCGGCAACGATTCCTTCCGCTACACCCGCGAGGTGATCGGAACCCGCGACGCGGTGCTGGAGTTCCAGGTGGAGATCGAGGGCATCGGCGTGAACGGCGTGGACATGCTCCGGTGGGACGAGGAGGGCCGGATCGAGGAGATCAAGGTGATGCTCCGCCCGCTGAAGGCCGTCCACCTGATCCACGAGAAGATGGCCGCGATGCTGCAGGCGGGCCGGTAGTTCGACCTCGACGGGACCGCTTGCCATCCAACCCTCATTGCGCCATGGTCCAAGGAGCCAGCCCAAGGGACCCACCATGGCCGAGATTCCTACCGACCCCATCCTCTGGCTCCCCCAGGTGGAGGACCACGACTATTCCGCCGCCGGATCCTACCTCAGTCTCCTGCATGCCGAAGGCGAGGTGGCCGGCCTCCTCGACCGCCTGAAGGCCGCGCCCATCGTCCACTACAAGGCCAAGGACATCTTCCGGGCCTCCCGGCTCTCGCTGCTGGGCATGAGCAACTCCCACGTGGCCAAGGACCAGAGGAAGATCCAGAAGGGCCAGGCCCTCTCGCCCCTCCTGCTGGTCCGAGACGAGGCCACCGGAAAGGTCGTGATCGCGGACGGCTACCATCGGCTCTGCGCGGTGTACGGGTTCGATGAAGACGCCCTGATCCCCTGCAAGATCATCTAGAAGGGGTGGAGTGCCTGATCGGTTAACCTTCCCTTCGAAGCATCGACCATTCCAGGGGGCAAATCCATGGCCGGATCACCTGATCAACACTTGGATCCCCAGGCGGACCGCGACGTCCTCACGACGCGAATCCTGGATGCGCCCCGGGAGCGCGTGTTCAGGGCCTGGACCGATCCCGACCTGCTGGCGCGCTGGTGGGGCCCGGAGGGGTTCACCAACTCGTTCCAGGAGTTCGAGCTGAAGCCGGGTGGCCAGTGGAACTTCATCATGCATGGGCCGGGCGGGATCCATTTCAAGAACGAGAGCGTGTTCATCGAGGTCCTCGCGCCGGAGAGGATCGTATTCGACCATGTGTCGACTCCGCCCTTCCGGGTCATCGTCACCTTTGACGAGGAGGGCCCGCGGACTCGCCTCGGCTTCTGCATGCGCTTCAGGACCGCTGCCGAGTGCGAGGCGGTCAAGCGCTTCGCCCTCGAAGGCAACGAGCAGACCTTCGACCGCCTCGCAGCCCTGTTGGCCGAGGGTTGAAGCGACCCATGGCCCCAACCTTCCAGACTCGGATCCCCGCCCTCTCTGATCCGGAGCTACTCCGGTACCTGGAACACTTCCAGGACTACCGCTTCGAGGCGGTGGCGGTCGCCCTGGCCGAACTGGAACGACGGGGCCTAGCCCTGTCCTACGAAGAGCGGGCGCGGATCAGGGAAGGCCTGGAGCAGCGCCAGGCAGCCGAGCAGGCACAGCTGAACCGCAGCTTTGTCACGGGCCTCGGGGGCACCCTCGAAGCCCGTCTGGCCCGCATCCGGCTCATCGCCGGCGGCATTTTCGCCGGGGGCCTCGGCGCCGCCCTGGCCATCTACCTGACCGCCGCCCCCGGCGGCGCCAATCCCCTGGGGTTTGAGCCGGAGGACAGCAAGCGGTACCTGCGCGACGTCGAGGTCTACGGCGGCAAGATCAACCTCATGGCCACCCAGATCCGGGGCGCCTGGAATGGTCTGTGGCACGGACGCAGCCTCGCGTTCACCGTGGGCGGTCTCACGTTCCTCCTGGCCTTGGCCTTCTGGTTCATCGGCACCCGGCGCGCGCGGGATCTCGCCACCCGCGAGGAAGACATCACCAGGGGCTAAGCTTGTGTCACCGGAGAGGCATCCCATGACCCAGGCCCTGCTGCTCGTCGACTTTCAGAATGACTACTTCCCGGGAGGGGCCATGGAGCTGGTGGGCAGCCCCGAGGCCGAGATCCAGGCGGGAATCCTGCTCCAGGCCTTCCGGCGGGCCCGCCGGCCCATCGTCCACATCCAGCACCTCGCGGCGCGTCCCGGCGCCACCTTCTTCCTGCCGGGCACCCCCGGGGCCGAGATCCACCCCTGTGTCGCGCCGCTGCCGGACGAGACCGTGTTCCAGAAGCACTTCCCCAACAGCTTCCGCGAGACGCCGCTGGAGTCGCACCTGCGCGGGCTCGGAATCACGCAGCTGGTCATCGCGGGCATGATGACCCACATGTGCATCGACACCACGGTGCGGGCCGCCTTCGACCTGGGCTTCCAGTGTCAGCTGGCCGGGGATGCCTGCGCCACGCGGGATCTCACCCGGCAGGGTGGGACGGTGCCCGCAGCCCAGGTGCAGACGGCCTTCCTCGCGGCCCTGGACGGCACCTTCGCCAGCGTGCTGCCCGTGAAGAAACTCTGCGCCGGACTCTGAGGCCTCATTCATCGGACACTGGTGTCATGCCAGCCCCTTCGGAACGCCCTCCCCGGACACCGCCCGCCAAGCCGGGCCTGCACTCACGCAACCGCCATGCCGGGGGCTACGACTTCCCGCGGCTGGTGCAGGCCAACCCTGAACTGGGGCCCTTCCTGCACCGGGCGAAGCACGGGGGCCCCTCCATCGACTTCGCCGATCCGGCGGCGGTGAAGGCCCTGAACGGGGCGCTGCTGGCGGAAGCCTACGGCATCCGGGGCTGGGACCTCCCGCCGGGCTACCTCTGCCCGCCCATTCCGGGCCGGGCGGACTATGTGCACCACCTCGCAGACCTGCTGGCGACTGATGCGGAGGGTGCTATCCCCCGGGGCCCGGCCATCCGCGTGCTGGACGTGGGGGTGGGCGCGAACGCCATCTATCCGCTCATCGGACAGCGGGAGTACGGCTGGTCCTTCGTGGGCTCCGATGTGGATGCGACCGCCCTGGCTTCGGCGGCGCGCATCCTCGCGGCGAATCCGGGCCTGGGCGAGGCCATCGTCCTGCGGCAGCAGGCCGACCGGTCGGCGATCTTCAGGGGCGTGGTGCAGGCCGGTGAACGTTTCGATCTGACCCTCTGCAACCCGCCCTTCCACGGCTCCATGCGCGAGGTGCGCGAGGCCTCCGAGCAGAAGTGGCGGAAGCTGGGACGCGACACCACCCGTCCCCTGCGGAACTTCGGCGGGCAGGGCGCGGAACTCTGGTGCGAGGGCGGCGAGGTGGGCTTCATCCGCCGCATGATCACCGAGAGTGCCGACCTGCGCCATCAGGTCCGCTGGTTCACTGCGCTGGTCTCCAGCTCCGCCTCCCTGCCCGCCGTGCACCGGGCCCTGCGGCAAGCGGAGGCCCTGGACATTCGCACGGTGGCCATGGCCCAGGGCCAGAAGCAGAGCCGCTTCGTGGCCTGGTCCTTCCTGGATGCCGAGGCCCGCCGAGCCTTCAGCTCCTGGCCGTGAATCAGAAGATCGACCAGCCGGTGCGGGTGGTGAAGCGGTCCAGCGCCTCGACGCCGGCCACGCCATTGCCGTGGGGATCGAGGGCGGGGCTCCACACGCAGAGCACGCCGCGCTCCGGCAGCACGGCGAGGATGCCGCCGCCCACACCGCTCTTGCCGGGCAGGCCCACCCGGTAGGCAAAGTCACCGGCGGCGTCATAGGTGCCGCAGGTGAGCATGATTGAATTGATGCGCTTGGCTTCGCTACGGGTCAGCAGGCGCGAGCCGTCCGCCCGCAGGCCGTGATTGGCCAGGAAGAGGCCCGCCTTCGCCAGGTCCGCGCAGCTCATGGTGAGGGCGCACTGGCGGAAGTAGTGGTCGAGCACCCGCTCCACCGGATTCTCCAGGTTGCCGCAGCTGGCCATGAAGTGGGCCAGGGCCGCGTTGCGATGGCCATGGGTGGCCTCGGAGGCGGCCACTTCGGGATCGATGTCCACCGTGGGATTGCCACTTTCGGCGCGCAGGAAATCCCGCAGGGTGCCCAGGGAATCCCCCGTCAGCGAGAGCAGCCGGTCGATGAGGATGAGCGCTCCGGCATTGAGGAAGGGATTGCGCGGGATGCCCTTTTCGTACTCGAGCTGCACCAGGGAATTGAAGGGGTTGCCCGAAGGTTCGCGGCCCACGCGCTTCCACAGCGCCTCACCATCCCGGGCCAGCACCAGGGCCAGCGAGAAGGCCTTGGACACACTCTGGATGGAGAAGGGCACGCGCCAGTCGCCACTGCCATAGAGCTGTCCGTCGGTCATGGCTAGGGCTATCCCGAAGCGCGTCGGATCCACCGCCGCCAAGGCCGGGATGTAGTCCGCCACCTTCCCTTGCGCTGCGAAGGGCGCCACTTCACGAGCCAAGTCATCAAGAAGGGATTGAAGATCCATAAAACCAAGCATAGTCACAGATGAACACGGATGAACTCAGATGAACCGGAACTATTCCTATCCGTGTTTATCTGTGTTCATCTGTGGCGGCATGCTTTTCATATGGGAGTGGACATGACGCCCCTCGCCGCTGACCTCCTGGTGCTGTTCCGCCGCGACCTTCGCTGTTTCATCCGCGAGGTCGAGGCCTTTCCGGATGATGCGACGCTTTGGCGCACGCTGCCGGGCATCCGCAACAGCGCGGGGAACCTCGCGCTGCATGTGGCGGGGAACCTGAGGCTCCTCGTGGGCGCCGTGCTGGGTGGCACGGGCTACCAGCGGGACCGCGAGGGGGAGCTCAACCGACGGGAGGGCTCCCGGGCTGAAGTCATCGCGGGCCTGGAGGGCGCCATTCTCGAGGTCGAGCTCGGCCTGAAGACTGTGACGGAGGCATCCCTGGCGGCACCCTTCCCCATGGCGGTGGGCGGCCATCAGCCTGCCACGGGGCGGTTCCTGCTGCATCTGGCGTCCCACCTGGCCTTCCATCTGGGTCAGGCGGGCTACCTGCGCCGGGCCCTCACGGGCGATGCGACCTCGGTGGGGGCCATGGCCATCAAGGACCTTGTGCCTTGAGTCGCCCGACCGATAGAGGCAATATTTCAGTCAACTGCTGATGGAGAATCCATGACGTTCACCGGGAATGTGGCCCTCGTCACTGGCGCCAGCCGAGGCATCGGCGCGGCCGTGGCGAAGGCGTTGGCTGGCCAGGGCGCGGCCGTGGCAGTCAATTATTTCGGTTCCGAGGCGGCAGCCCTCGGGGTTGTGGCCGAGATCCAGGCCGCAGGCGGTCGGGCCCTGGCCGTGAAGGCCGATGCCCGGGACCGGGTCCAGGTGGAGACCATGGCAGCGCTGGTGAAAGCCCAGCTGGGCCCCATCGGCATCCTGGTACTTAACGCCTCCATCGGCTTCCCCATGGCGGGAGTCCTCGAATACCCCTGGGAGTCCTTCCAGGCCAAGCTGCTGGGGGAACTGGGGGCTGCCTTCCACGGCTGCCGGGCCGTGGTGCCCCAGATGCTCGAGCGCAAGGGCGGCTCCATCGTGGCCATCACCAGCGGGCTGGCCCGGAATCCTGGCTGGGGGTTCTGCGCCCACAGCGCTGCCAAGGCTGGACTGGAAGGCTTCGTGAGGGCCCTGGCCTTTGAACTGGGTCCCATGGGCATCCGCGTGAACGCCGTCGCTCCCGGCCTCACCCTGACGGATGCCACGGCCAATATTCCCGAAAAGCACAAACAGGCTGCGGCCGTGAACGCCCCTCTGCGGCGCAACGGCCAGGCTGAGGACGTGGCCGAGGCGGTGGTGGGCATTCTGCAGGCGGGCTTCGTCACGGGCGCCACCCTCCCCGTCAATGGCGGAAGCCACGTCTTCTGAGCGCCCGATGGCCCCAGCGCGTCCTTGCGGCAGGGGTATGATCCGGGGATGCCCCTGAGGAGCCCATGCCCCCTACCCTTCGCGCAGGCCTGATCCTCGGCCTCAGTGTGGCCGCCTGGACCTTCATCATGGGTTTCACGGGCTGGTACAGGGATCCGAGGCTCTGGGTTCTTGCCTGGCTGGTCGTTCCCATGCAGATCGGAATCCTGCTCTGGACCCTGCGGAACCTGGCCCCCACGACCGGCTACGGCCGCCAGGTGTGGAACGGCGTCAGCAGCTCGCTGCTGGGCTCGATGATCATCTACGCGGCCAGCCTCCTCTTGACTACCCTCGTATTCCCGCACTACTTCCAGGATCTCGAGGCCCTGGGGCGCCAGATCATGGCGAGGCAGGGCCTGAGCCCCGCGCAGATCGAAGCCGCGGTGCGGGCCCAGGCCCCCATGCAGACGCCCCGCGCCAGCGCCATGGCCGCCGCCATCGGCACCGTGGTGACGGGCTTCTTCACGTCCGTGGTTGCGGCAGCTTGGTTGCGGAGGAAGTAGTCGCGCCCTCCGCGACGCGGGCCGGGGGCCGCCAGGACTCGAGGGCCACCGGCCCCCTTGCAGGGTGCAACCGTAACTTCGATCGATGTTTAGACTTGCTCTTTCAGACCCCGGGCCCACAATGGGCGAATCGCCGCGCCGAGCCGCCATGACCTTCTCTGAAATGCACGAACAGGACGGGGCAATCCGCAGCTGCTATGCGGAAGTGAAGCGTTGGATCGACGAGACCGGCATCGATGGCCTCAAGGGCCGGATGGAGGAGGCGGAGGCGATTTTTCGGCGCATCGGCATCACCTTCGCCGTCTATGGGGAAGGGGGCGACCCGGAGCGGCTGATCCCTTTCGACCTGCTGCCCCGCGTGTTCAGCCGGCTGGAGTGGGAGCGGCTCGACCAGGGCATCCGGCAGAGGGCCCAGGCCCTCAACGCCTTCCTCTACGATGCCTACCACCGGGGCGAGATCCTGCGCGCGGGCCTCATCCCCCAGGACCTGGTCTACCAGAATGAAGCCTTCCGCCCTGAGATGATCGGCTTCGATCCACCGGGGCGCGTCTACAGCCACATCGTGGGGATCGATATCGTCCGCACTGGTCCGGACAAGTTCGAGGTGCTCGAAGACAATTGCAGAACCCCATCAGGTGTCTCCTACATGCTCGAGAACCGGGAGATCATGACGCGGATGTTCCCCGGCCTCTTCAGCAAGGGGCTGGTGACGCCGGTGGACAACTATCCGGCGCTGCTGCTGCGGACCCTCAAAGAGGTAGCGCCCCCGGCCTGCAAGCGCGATCCCGTGGTGGTGCTGCTCACGCCCGGGTCCCTCAATTCGGCCTACTACGAGCACAGCTTCCTGGCCGACCTGATGGGGATCGAACTGGTGGAGCCGGTGGACCTCTTCGTGGACAACGACCGCGTCTGGATGAAGACGACCGCGGGCCCCCGGGCGGTCGATGTCATCTACCGCCGCATCGATGACGATTACCTCGATCCACTGGCTTTCCGTCCCGATAGCCTGCTGGGGGTCCCCGGCCTCTTCCATGCCTACCGGGCGGGCGGCGTGACCCTCTGCTCGGCCCCTGGAGCCGGGCTCGCCGACGACAAGGCCATCTACGTCTATGTGCCGGAGATGATCCGGTTCTACCTGGGCGAGGAGCCGATCCTCTCCAATATCCCCACCTGGCAGTGCGGAACCGAGGCCGGCCTGGCCTATGTGCTGGAGCATCTGGGCGAACTGGTGGCCAAGGAAGTCCACGGCTCTGGGGGATACGGCATGCTGATCGGCCCCCAGGCCTCTCCGGAAGCGGTTGCGGCCTATGCCGACCGGATCCGCGCCAATCCCGGGGGCTTCATCGCCCAGCCCACCCTCGCTCTCTCCACCGTTCCGACCCTAGGCGTGTCGACCGTGGTCCAACGCCACGCGGATTTCCGCCCCTTCTGCCTGGTGGGCAAGCAGATGCGGCTGGTGGCCGGGGGACTGACCCGGGTGGCGCTGACGGAAGGATCGCTGGTGGTCAATTCCAGCCAGGGCGGTGGCGTCAAGGACACGTGGGTTCTGAGGGACTAGGCCGATGCTGAGCCGAACCGCGGCAAATCTGTTCTGGATGGCCCGCCACCTCGAGCGGGCCGAAAGCACGGCCCGCCTCCTCACCATGGGCCAGCGCATGGCGGTGCTTCCCGGCTCGGCCTACCGGGATGAATGGCGCTCGGTGCTGCGGGTGACGGGCTGCGAACCCTTCCACACCAAGGGAGGGCCGGTTACGGAAGAAGATGTAGTCAGGATCCTCCTGCTAGATCCCGAGAACCCCGCGTCGATCCACTCCTGCCTGGTCCGTGCCCGGGCCAATGGACGATCGGTGCGCACCAAGCTCACCCAGGAGATGTGGGAGGCGCTCAACCTGAGCTGGCGCCGCTTCGATGGCTACGGGCTCAGCGAGGCCTGCCAAGAGCTTCCGGCCTTGATCGACTGGGTCAAGACCCGGGCCTCCGTCTTTCGCGGGGCCGCCGAAACCGGCATGCTGCGCCACGAGGGCCATGACTTCATGAGGATTGGTGGCGCCATCGAGCGCGCCCAGATGACGCTGCGCCTGCTGGATGTGAAGTACTACGTCCTGCTGCCCGAGACGGATGTGGTAGGCGGCGGCCGGGACCACTACCAGTGGACCTCCGTGCTGCACGCCCTTTCAGGGATTCGCGCCTACCACCATGTCTATGGTGGCGTCTATTCACCGGCCCACATTTCCGACTTCCTGATGGTCAACAGGGCCTTCCCCCGCTCTGTCGCCTACTGCGTGGATCAGATGCGCTGGCACCTGGAACGCCTGGCACTGGAACACGGTGTCCTGGCCACCTGTCACAAGACCGTCGATGAGGTTTTCGAGCTGCTGCTGGATGGCCAGGACGGTGCAATCTTCCAGCGCGGGCTGCACGAAACCGTACAGCAATGCCTCAAGCTGACCAACCGGATGGCGAACGAAATCGCAGAATCCTATTACTTCTAGGGACCCCCATGGAGCTGACTGTTCGGCACCAGACCACCTACCGCTATGAAACGCCGGCTAGCCAGGTCGCACTGCTGCTGAGGCTGCAGCCAGCCCTGCTGGACGGGCAGATCCCCCATCAGTGGGCAGTCACGGTGAATGGCGTGGCCGTGCAGAACTTCCGCCCCAACGCCTTCGGCGATGGCGAGGCCTTCCACCACCAACGGGCCGCCGTCGACGAGGTCCTCATCGTGGCGTCCGGAAGGGTGGAGACCCGGGATCAGCATGGGGTTGTCTCGGGATTCCGCCAAGACGTGCCCCTGCGGGTCTTCCTCCGCCAAACCCGCCTCACCCATCCGGACGCCGCCGTGATGGCCTTCGCACATTCAGCGGGCGGGGAGGACAACCTCTCCCGCCTCCATGCGCTGTCGGCACTGGTGGGGAATGTGGTCGGCTACAGCGCCGGGAGCACTTCGGCCGCTTCGACCGCCGCTGAAGCCCTCGCCCAGGGCAAGGGGGTCTGCCAGGACCACGCCCATCTCTTCGTCAGTGCCGCCCGGACACTGGGCATCCCCGCCCGCTATGTGGTCGGCTACCTCATGGCCCAGGAAGGTGGCCAGGCCCTGCGCGAGACCCACGCCTGGTCCGAGGCCTGGGTGGATGGCCTGGGGTGGATCGGCTTCGACTCCACCAACGGCCTGTGCGTCACGGACCACTATGTGCGCCTGTGCTGCGGGCTCGACGCCCATGACGCCGCCCCGGTGAGAGGCTCGGTCGTCGGCGCCACGGCCATCACCATCCGCGCCGATGTCATGATTAGTGAGACGGAGCCGAATGCGGCCCAGCAGACGCAACAGCAACAGTGAGGGAAAGGGACAAGGACGATGACCTACTGTGTGGGCCTGCGGGTGTCCGAGGGTCTGGTTCTGCTGGCGGACACCCAGACCAATGCCGGACTCGACAATGTTTCCCGGTTCACCAAGATGTTCAGCTTCGAGAAACCGGGTGAGCGGGTCATGACCCTCCTCACCGCGGGCAACCTGTCCATCACCCAGGGCGTCATCGCCCGCCTGCGCTACGGGATCCAGAGGGGGGCCAAGGACAGCGGCCACCCGACCATCATGAGCGTGGAGAGCATGTTCGAGGTGGCGCAGCTGGTCGGTGCCGAGATGAAACGCATGCAATCAGAGAATCGAGAGGCTATCGTCCAGCAGGGGACCTCGGCGGATGCCTCCATCCTCCTGGCCGGGCAGCGCAAAGGCGGCAAGCACCGGCTGTTTCTCATCTACTCGGCCGGGAATTTCATCCAGGCGACGGACGACACCCCCTACTTCCAGCTGGGCGAGCATAAGTATGGCAAACCCATCCTCGATCGGATCATCACGCCGAAGAGCTCCCTCGAGGAGTCCATGAAGGCCGTGTTCGTGTCGATGGATTCCACCCTCAGGAGCAACCTGTCCGTGGGGATGCCCCTGGACCTGACGGTCATCGAGAAGGACGCCCTGACCTTCCGGATCCGGCGGCGGATCGAGCGGGACGATCCCCGCTTCGCCGCCATCTCCCAGAGCTGGTCGAAGGCGATCCGCAAGGGCTTCGAGGAACTGCCGAACTACCTCAAGTGCTAGACCATAACCGGCAGCGGCGCCAGCCTCATCGCTCCAGACGGATCTCGGCCACGAGGTCGAGCGGAAAGCGCCGCCCGGCAAGCGCGTCGTCCAGGCAGCGCAGCACCCAGCCGGAGCGCAAGGGTCTGGTGGCCAGTTCTTCCCGGGTGAGCCAATGGCAGCGGAGGATATCTGGATCCTCGGGCGCGGCCACGGCGGCATCGGGCACGGTGCCTGTGAAGCACACGCGGAAGTAGTCGCTGCCGTTGGCGGCTTTCAGCGGGTAGAGCCCGACAATGGTCTCAGGTGTGAAATCGAGCCCCGTCTCCTCGCGGACCTCGCGGCGCACGGCATCTAAGACCGATTCACCGGGTTCCACGTGGCCCGCCGGCTGGTTGATGACCGGCAGACAGGTCACCTTGTCCGGCTCTTCGACCACGAGAAAGCGGCCCTGGCGCTCGATGACAGCGGCGACCGTGAGGGCCCACATCAGATCTAGCCCTAAACTTGGAAGAAGAGGTAGAACCCGTTGGCAAAGTAGACCAGACCCACGATGCCGACAGCGAGGCCCACCCAATAGACGGGTGGCTTTTTCATGAGGGCGGCGATGGAAGAAAGCAGAATCGCGATCTGGAGGTAGATCACGGCGAGACCGAAGGGTGCGCCGTGTTTCTGGGCATCGGCCTTCATATCCTCAAAGCGGTGGGCCTCCTTCTGGATGTCCGCCTTCTCGCCGTCGTACTTGATGACCTTCTTCTCCACGTCGGCCAGGCTCTTCTCCAGCACGGGTGCGGTGGCCTTCGAAGCCAGCTGCAGGTCCCGCTTGAGGCGCATGGCCTCGACCTCGTAGAGGTTCCCCTTGATGCTCTTGGCCTGGTAGTAGGCCCACTGGTCCGAGGCCTGGGCCTGGCTCAGCACCGCCTTGGTGGAAAAGCCGCCGCCCTTGAAGGTGGCCATGGTCGCGCACACCGCCAGGATGACAGTGGTGAGGGCCAGCAGGTTCAGCCAGGGTTCTTTCTTGTCATCGGCCATGCATCTTCTCCTTTTATCCCATGATTATACAAAAGGCTGGGCGCCACGCGGCGCCCAGTTAACTGAAACGCTGAGCGTTTCAGCAAAGCGAACGAATTCAGGTCAGTCCCATCCTCGGTAATCCAGCCGGTAGTGCTGCTGGAGTTCCCGGCGAGTGCCCGGAAAAACATCGGCCCGCCGCGCCTGCTCCTCCGCGTCCCGGACCTGGCTGCGGAGTTGATCCGCGGCCTGGCGCAGCGCCGCGACCCGGCCTTCCTGCCCCTTCACGGGACTTCCCTGGAGGGCGCCTTTCTCCCACAGCGCATAGAAGTTTCGATCGAAAGTGCCGACCACTTTCCCATCCCAGTCATAGGCCAGGAAACGAGCAAAGGCTGATTCCATCTGATCCGAGACGTGGGCCAGGGCCGCAAGCTGGGCCGCGTAGCGCCGGGTGCCCTCCTCCCGGATCCGATCAGCCTCGCTGGAATTGGCGCCCTGCAACAGGCTCTTCATCCCATCGTTGGAGGACGGCGGCACGAAGGCCAACTGCAGGGAGCGACCTTCCATCAGGGCCTGGGCATGGTCGATGGCCACGGCGAAGTTCAGTCCCTGGCTGCCGCGGAAGCCCATGGTGTTGATGCCGATGACCCGACCCGCGTGATCGAGGAGCGGGCCCCCGCTGTTGCCGGGATTGAGGGCGGTGTCCGTCTGCAGCACCACCACCTTGTCCAGCTGGCGGAGGCTGCTGACGATCCCGCGGGTCACGGTGTTCTGGAAGACGCCCAGAGGCGTGCCGATGGCCAGGACCTCCTGGCCTTGGCGCACCTCCTGAATGGTACCCAGAGACAGGAAGGCCCGGTCGGGACCCGGCTGCATGAGGCGCAGCACCGCGAGATCGTAGTCCGGGGCCGTGGCGATGATCCGGGCATCCAGGGTGCTGTTGTCGGAGAGGCGCAGCTTCACGTAGCTTTGGCCCACGATGACATGGTGGTTCGTGATGAGCCGGTCCCGATCCACAAAGAAGGCGCTGCCCCGGCCCGAGGAGGTCTCCACCACCACCACGGCGGGCATGGCCTTGGCGACGATATCCTCGGTCGATGGGGCCTGGACTGCTGCCTTCGAGGTCTCGGGGCGGGCTGCAGGTGCGGGGTCGACTGGAGGCGGTGCCGGCACCTGAATCTGAGGGGGCGGTGCGGGCCTGCGGCCCTGCATCCACAGCACAACACCCGCACCGCCTGCGCCCGCGAGGACCACGGCAAGGATGAGGAGAAGGCCCTGGGTCCATGACCGCATGTGAGCTCCCTGAGGTGAGTAGATCCATCCTGACGAAAGCGGTTGCCAACAAACAAGCACGGCGTCTCACGGCGCCGTGTTAACTGAATCGCGCAGCGATTCAGCCATGATGAAACGATTCAGTACCGGTATTGCTCCGCCTTGTAGGGCCCCTCCACCGGCACGCCAATGTACTTGGCCTGATCGGGGCGCAAGGTGGTGAGCCTCGCATTCAGCGTCTGCAACTGGAGCCGCGCCACCTGCTCGTCCAGGTGCTTGGGCAGGGTGAAGACGCCGATCTTGTATTCGCCCTTCTTCGTCCACAGCTCGATCTGGGCCAGGGTCTGGTTGGCGAAGGAAGAGGACATCACGTAGCTGGGATGCCCCGTGCCGCAGCCCAGGTTCACCAGGCGGCCCTTGGCCAGCAGGATGATGCGCTTCTGGTCCGGAAAGATCACGTGGTCCACCTGGGGCTTGATCTCCTCCCAGGGGTACTTCTCGAGGCTGGCGACGTCGATCTCGCTATCGAAGTGGCCGATGTTGCACACGATGGCATTGTGCTTCATGCGCTTCATGTGGTCGTGGGTGATGACCCGCAGGTTGCCGGTGCAGGTCACGAAGATGTCGGCCTGGGTGCAGGCCTCGTCCATGGTGACGACCCGGTAGCCCTCCATGGCCGCCTGCAGGGCGCAGATGGGATCGATCTCGGTGACCCACACCTGGGCGCTCAGCGCGCGCAACGCCTGGGCGCTGCCCTTGCCCACGTCGCCGTAGCCGCAGACCACGGCGANNAGGTTGTCGAACTTGCTCTTGGTGACGCTGTCGTTGACGTTGATGGCGGGGAACTTCAGCTCACCTTTCTTGGCCATCTCGTACAGCCGGTGGACCCCGGTGGTGGTCTCCTCCGTCACGCCCTGGATCTTGCCCAGCTGGGCGGAATACCAGCCCGGCTTCTCGGTGATGCGCTTGCGGATGGCGGCAAACAGTACGGTGGCCTCTTCGCTATCGGGGTGGTCGAGAACATGGCGGTCCAACTCGGCCCGGGCCCCCAGGTGGAGCAGCAGCGTGGCATCGCCACCATCGTCGAGGATCATGTTCGCGCCGCCCTCGAAATCAAAGATGCGGTGCGTATAGGCCCAGTAGTCAGGCAGAGTCTCGCCCTTCACGGCGAAGACCGGCGTGCCGTCTGCGGCGATGGCGGCGGCGGCGTGATCCTGGGTGCTGAAGATGTTGCAGCTGGCCCAGCGCACCTCGGCACCCAGGGCCTTGAGGGTCTGGATGAGCACGGCAGTCTGGATGGTCATGTGCAGGGAGCCGGCGATGTGGGCGCCCTTCAGGGGCTGCTGGGCGGCGTATTCCTTGCGGATGGCCATGAGGGCGGGCATCTCGCCCTCGGCAATGGCTATCTCTCTGCGGCCCCAGGCGGCCAGGGCAAGATCAGCGACGATGAAATCGGTGGCGGCGACGGTCATAAGGACCTCCTCGAAGGGCCAAGCGACGGGTGGTAGCCACCTCGTCGACCCGGTGCAGGGTTGAGGTGAGCGCCGTTCCAGATGGTATGCATCCGAGCCTGAGATCCCACGCAGCCGATCTGCCGGGTCCTGCAGCGCTCCTCGGACCTTTCCAGGATAAGCGGTTCAGACAGGGATTCGAGGGACGATTTTGCAAAACGGCCGAATGTGTCATCTTACAAAATTTCTTCGAAATTTTGTTAATAAAAATATTTATTGAATTAAATGGGGTTGTTGGTTTTTTCTATAATTTTGTCATATTTTTATAACTAAATTTTTTCGAAGAAAAAATTTAGCAAAGCAAACAAAGAGCTTACTAACTGGCATAAAACTCGATTGGACTGACTTGCCTGAAAGGAGGCAACCATGTCCAATCGCTTCACTTCCCTGGCCCTGGCCCTGGGCTTGGCCCTCCCCCTCGCGGCCACGCCCGATCGCGCCACCAGGGCGCCTCAGCGGCCCGTGAATCTCAACACGGCGACCGTAACCGAGTTGATGCAGCTGCCTCGGGTGGGGCAGAAGACTGCTGAGCGGATCCTCTCCTTCCGGTTGAAGCATGGTGGTTTCCAACGGCCGGAGGAGCTGATGAACGTCAAGGGTATCGGCGAGAAGTGCTTCGCCAAGCTCAAACCTTTCCTCTCCACCACCCCTGCACCGCAGCCTGCGGTCCCGAAGAAGTAGGGGCGGCCATGGCTTTGGGGTTCAGACGTTTCCACCAGCGTGGTTCTTCCCTGCTGGAACTCGCCGTGGTCATGGGCGTGACGGCGATTCTCGGCGGAATATCCACCCTCTGCCTCGACTGTGGAAGCACCGAGCTGACTGCAGCCCACCAGGAGATCACCGGAAGCCTCTATCAGGCCTTCACCCTGGCCCGCGCCCGGGGCACCGACGTCAAAGTGGCGCTGGGCAAAGCCACCGGTGCGGGCGAGCATCTGCCTGTGGAGCTGGGCCGCAAGGTGAAGTGGGGCAAGCCCGATCATATCCCCCTGCCCCCGGACATGGATACGCCCCTGGTGGCGGCCAAGACCGGGGAAGCCCATTCCATCATCACCGTGACCCCGAGGCACACCACCCTGGCGAGCGTCTGGTTCCTGAATGATGGCCAGGAAGCCCTGTGCATGCGTCTTTCCGGGCAAGGCCACTTGCAAGTGCTGCGCTGGCGCAGGGACCTCAAGATGTGGACGAGGGTGTGATGCGTGCCACCGGATCCACCTTCCTCCAGCAGGCCACTCGGGCCGTGGTCGCACTCTGGCCCTCGCCCCTTTGTCAACCCCTGCGGGCCGCTCAGGCCGAATTGCACCGCAGCCTCCACCTCGCCTTCCGGCTGGCCGCCATCCACCACCGGACGGTGGTGCTGGAACCTTGCCGCCAGGCCGCGGTGGGGCGGATTTCCGTGAGGCTGCCCGAGGGTGTGCGCTGGGGAAGACCCGCAGCCATCCCCCTTCCGCCGAGTCTCGCAGACAGTGGCTGGCGAGGCGGAGATCCGTACCCCATCACGGTCATGCCCCAGCGCCGAGCCTCGGCAAACGTGTGGTTCCTGCACCACGGCCGGGAGGCCCTCTGCCTTCGCCTGGATTTATCAGGGTCTGTGGAACTGCTGCGCTACCGACCTCTATTGGGTGCCTGGACCAGCTGCTAATGCTGCCGGAGTTCCGCATGCGAATCCTCGATCTATCCCCTGAGCAGCGACCCCGGGAACGCCTGCTGGCGGGACATGGCGAAAGCCTGGCGGACGCGGAACTCTTGGCCCTGCTCTGGGGCACCGGACGCCAGGGCCAAAGCGCCGTGGAATTGGCGCAAGCGGTGCTTGGCCGCACGGGCGGCATCGCCGGTCTCGTGTCCCTGGGACTGAACGACTGGCTGGAACAGCCGGGCCTCGGTCCCGCCAAGGCCGGCCAGTTGTGGGCTGCGATGGAACTGGCAAGGCGAGCCCAGCGCACCGCCGAGCGACCTCGCATCACCAGTCCCAGGGCCGCCGGAGCCTACCTGCTTCCACGCTGCCAGGGCTGGACGGAGGAGCGCTTCGGCCTGCTTGCCCTGAATGCCAAAGGCGATCTGCTGGCCGAACGCATCCTCAGTCAGGGAACGACCACGGCGACGCTCATCAGTCCCCGGGAGTTCTTCCGCGAGGCTCTGCGCTACGGCGCCACCTCGGCCCTGGCCTACCACAACCATCCCAGCGGCGATCCCACGCCCAGCCGCGAAGACACGCAATTAACCAGGCGGTTGCAGGCCGCCGGGGAGTCCCTCGGAGTGCCCCTGGCCGATCACCTGATTCTGGGCCAGGATCGCTACCACAGCTTCCGGGCGGCGGAGGGGTGGGACCAGCGGCCCTAAGTCGATGTGAATGACAGCTTCCTTCGTTTTGATGGAGCTTGTTTGTTATTGGAATAATTGATTTTGTTATAAACATTGAAAATAATGTGTTTAATCATTGGTTTTAATATTGCATACCCATAGGTATGCATGACGTGCGGCAATCTGCCGCCCGTTTCAATCCCACCGATTCGGTGGTCTATGGAGTTTCCATGAAGCGCCTCGCCATTCTTCCCATCACCTTGGCCCTGTCCCTCCCCCTGTCCGCCCAGACCGCCGGAGGTCCGACCTATGGGTTTTCGGCTCAGCTCAACGCTCCCTTGGGAGACCTGAAAGAGGACACGGACAAGACCCTCGGGGGGGGCGTCAGCTTCCTCGTCCAGTGGAATCTCCCTGGCGGCCATGCCATCCGTCCCCGTCTCGACGTGAACGTGTTCAATGTTTCGACCTACGAGCCCAGCCACAGCAACTACCGGGAGTCCCGGGACCTCAGCGCCGTGGGCCTCGGCGTGGACTACCTGTATTACCTGGGCGGCACTCCGAAGGGTCTGTACCTCACAGCCGGCGCTGGCGTCACCCGCTGGGATCTTTCGTACACCACCAGCGACCGGGTGGGAAACGGTTTCTCTTCCAGCTATGACCGGTCCAAGAACACCACCAGCCTCGGCTTGGCCGCCGGTCTGGGCTGGCAGTTCACGCGCGTCATCGGCCTGGAGGCCCGGTTCGTCCACGCGCCCTACAAGGCCTTCGATTTGACCGATCCCACTTCCACCACCCGCACCGACGTGAACCGGGACGGGAACTTCCTGCAACTGGCCGCAACCTTCCGCTGGTAAGGGAGTTCCGGCCTGCAGCCCCAAGAGCCCAAATGGACGGCCAGGCCCCGTGCGTGGCAGACTTTGAGCATCCGGAGGGTTGGCCGAGTGGTTGATGGCGCCAGTCTTGAAAACTGGAGACGTGCAAGCGTTCGGGGGTTCGAATCCCTCACCCTCCGCCAAAAAGGGGTCCCGCCTGGGACCCCTTTTTGGCGGAGAAATGAAAGCGGGATTCGAAATCACAGAAATGCTGGCAGGTAGCGGCCCCTGGAGACAGCCCGGTGGGCTGTCGGAAGGGATCAGCCGCGTGCCAGCATTTCGTGCGGCCGTAGGGAACGCCGCGCAGCGATGGCCCCGGAGGGAACCCCGTCCATGCTGGTTCCGATTCTCGCACTTGAAGGAAGCCACTTTTGGCTAAGATAAGGCGGGATTTGAACTCGCGAAATCCTGGCAGCCAAACGGTTCCTTGGCGTGTAAAGCGGCGCTACCATTCAAGCTCTCCCGGACTCCTGGAAACCACAGAACCGGCCCCTGAATCCCTGTTTGAATTTTTCGCGCTCCTCGGGCGTCATGTTCTCCCAACGCTGGATCAGGCGTTGGCGGCGGCGAAAGGACCCTCCATGGCGGCCATGGAATCCCCCGAAGAGGATCCGGGAGAGGACCAGCAGCCCCAGGGCCTGCCAGAAATGGATGGTCTTGAGGCCGAAGAGGGGTGGCAGCAGCCCATTCCACAGACTCATGACCACGAAGCCCAGGGCGGCAACCGCCAGGGCCCCCATGATGGCGATTCCCACCGCCTTGCGGACGCGCAAGCCTTTCATTCCTCGATGATCAAACATGGACGTACTCCTCATAAATGGCCCTCAGGCGTTGGCGGGGATGCAGCACTGCGTAATGTTTTCGTGAAAGCAAGGTATTCACGGCGACGCCGGTCTGCTCAGAGAGTTCCTTGAAACTCAGTCCCTCGAGTTCGTGGGCGATGAAGACAACTCGCTGTTCCTGTGGCAGTTCATCCAGGGCTGCATCCAGTTCCTCCAGCAGCACCCGTCTTGCATAGGCAGCTTCGGGCCCGGCATCCCCGGAAGGAAGCCACTCCTCCAAGGTCTGTGCCTCGTCACCCAGGGGCTTGTCGAAGGGATTCAGCCGCAGGGCTTCGGAACGGCGCTTACGGAAGAGGTCCGTGATACGGTTCCAGGCCACCCGGTACAGCCAAGCGCTGACTTGCTGGAACGGCGTCATCAGGCGCTGGGCTTTGACCAGTTCGTAGAAGACATCCTGCAAGACATCCTCCACATCGGCTTCATCGACCACCCATTTGCGGATGAAATTCTTCAGCCGACCCTGCTCGCGCGTGACGACTTCGGCAAGCTTTCGTTCCCGTTCGGGCATCCAGGCGGTTTCCAGGGGTTCCTCCTTCTACCCCTGAAGACGGAGGAACGGCTGCGATATTTTAGGGTTTCTTTTCCTGGCCCCGGTGCAAGATCACCCTGGGAACTGGACCCTTCCCACGGAAGTAGCCCAAGAATCGCCTGAGATCCGCATCAATTCCCTGCAACCCTGTAAGCCGCCCCGAGATAATCTCCAGACACCTGCACCGCCCCAACCTCGGCACACTTCAGGACCTCCGCGCAGGTCTTCAAGTCGAGGGAGGCCTGTCCAGTCGGCTTGGGTATTGGGAATTCGTGGAAGGATGGGCCGGTCCTGACGCAATGTTGACCCGGAGTTCGCTTTGGAAGCCCACATGAGAATGGCCGGGCTTGCATAATGATGACCCAGAACTCATCTTTGTAAGGTGGGCCTCGGAATTTTCACTACCGATGATTCGCCATACCTGGGGAGGCACCATGGGCCAGTTCGTATGGAATCCGGAGTGGGATACTGGCTTTCCAAACCTCGACGAGCAGCACCGGCGTCTGTTGGCTGAATTCAATGATTTCCTCGATGCCATCCACCATGGTTATCACAGGAAGCACATCACGAACCTGCTTGAATTCGTTGTCGATTTTCTTGACGAGCACTTTGAGGAAGAAGAAATCCATATGCTGGCCACCCATTATCCCAGGTACCTGGAGCACAAAGCGTTCCATGATGGCATGAGGGCCAGAGTCCATAGCCTGATGGACGCCTCCAGCGATGATCCCGAGGCCGTGGCGGCGGGGGTTGTCGATTTTGTGAAGGATTGGATGGAGAACCACATCCGCATCGAGGACAGGCTGATGGCCAAACACCTCATTCAGTTCTCTCCGAAAAGTTCCACGCCTGAGTCCTAGTGGGCTCTTCTCTTGAAGGCTGGGCGTGGGTTCAGGTAAGAAGCCTTGTGCCAGCCGGCCCCCAACGGTAACCTGGAAAGCCTTGGAGAGATGCCGGAGTGGCCGATCGGGCTCGCCTGCTAAGCGAGTGTATTGGGTCAACCAGTACCGGGGGTTCGAATCCCCCTCTCTCCGCCATGGGAAGCCGCCGAAAAGGCGGCTTCTTTTTTTGGCGGAGAGAGGGGGATTCGAAGTCGCGAAACCCAGGCGGGTGGCATGGCAGGCGACTGAATGTCGCCTGGCGTGCCGGGAACCCGCCAGGTTGAGCATCACCTGGGGGTGGGTCGGCCACGCTCGTCGCGTCATCTAAACGCAGACAGCCCGGGGGGGCTGTCGGACCCGAGACAGAAAGCCGTGCCTCTCGTGCGGCCGGAGCGTCATGCACAGCGTGACGCCAGGATGAGCCTGGCCATGTATGTGCCCGACGCTACTTGTTCAGGATCAACCACGGGTCCTGGCCGTTCTCCACGTACCGGACCTTTCCCGTTGGATCGAAGGTGATGGTCATCAAGGAATTCCACACCTCAACCTCGGAGTAAGGGTACTCCCACACGGTATGGTCATGGCCGAAACGGAGGGAGGTCCGGATTCGCTTTGGCTTGCCGAATTCCCGCTGAACCGAATCAGTGGTGTCCACCCCAGGTCTGATCTGGGCGAAGTGGTTCACGGTTAGAGGCTGCCAGGCCTTGACGGCACGGCCATCGGGGCCGAAGTCGACCATGTAGGTCCTCTGGCCGGTCACCCCAGTGTCGTACTCCAGGCGCGACCCCTCGGGCATCCCGGCGAGGTGGTATTCCGCTGCAGGTGTTCCGAACCGCGCGCGCACCTGCGCTTCCGGGGTACCCGGTGCAATGGAAAGTGGGGTCGTACAGGCTGCGAGCAACAGCAAGGAGATGGACGCCAGCCAAACGGCCGGTGGCAATGAATGCAGACTGATCCGACGCACTGGTCTCCTCCATATGGCTTGGAACGTGGGCATTTGCATGGGCGGCCCTCCTCGAAATTCGGCCCGGAGCCATCCGCCTACGATCCCTTCGACCAGCGCTCCGGCGCAGCCATCCCCATGGTGGGCCGCTCCGCCCCATTAACAAGGGAGGGTCAAACGCTGGGATCCATTCAGCATGGCGTTCAGGGCCCCTCCCGTTCAACCCTGGCCGTTCGGGAGGGTCTAGACTATTGGCAGGACCCCCCTTCCAGGAGCTTCCGATGCGTATTCGCCTGATCTCAATCAGCCTCCTCTGCCTGGGCTGGATGTTGGCCTGCGGAGGAGGAGGCAGTACGTCCTACGGGCCCCCGCCCAGCGGCAACCTGACACTCCGGTTCGGGTCCGACAGCTTTCCCGGCTATGACCAGGCCGTCGTGAGCCTGGAAAAAGTGGAAGGGAGCCCCGACGGCACCAACTGGGTCGCCCTGGGGAACATCAAGGCCACCTACGACCTGATGGCGCTGCAGAACGGCAACAGCGCGGTGATCCTGCCGGCCACGAAGGTGACCCCTGGAACCTACAAGCAGTTCCGGATCACCTGGGCCACTCAGACCTACCCGAGCAGCGCCTACTATCCCGCTTACGTGTATCCGACCGGCTCGGCCTATGGGCAGGCCATGTCCATGCCCACCACCACCATCGTGAGCGGTTCGATCACTGTTCCCACCAACGGGAGTACCACGGCCCAGATCATGCTCAGCGGCCAGCAGGCCGTGCAACACCGGGCCTCGACCGGCGGGACCTCCTACACCTTCCAGGCCACGGGCGGCGTCTATGACCTGGGGGCCTCGGCCACCATCACCGGCCACCTCGAATTTGGCACCACGCCACTGGCCGGAGCCGAGGTCTTCGCTGAAACCTTGAACGGGACAGGCCTGGCCACCATCCAGCGAAGGGCTTTCTCCGATATTTCAGGAAACTACGTCCTCGAGGGTCTTCCCACGGGCAGCCTCTACTTCGTGGCCTCCCTGCCCACGGGCACCATCAACGCCTACTCCGCAGCGGCGGCCTTGCCCGTGAACGCCTTGGTCGCCACCGCCTACACGGCCAATCTGGCCTTCAGCGCCCCTCAATCCCCGGGTTCACTCACCCTCACCATCACTCCGGCCTCCAGCAGCACCCAGGGGACCTGGGGAGAGCTGCGACAGGGTCTATCAACGGGCAGCACGGGATCCGCGATCCTCATCGTCCAGTCCCAGACGGTCGCCACGGGGCTCACCCAGGACCAAGTCGGGTTCCTGGGCCTGGCGCCAGGAGTCTACTACGTCATACCTCAACGCAGCACCTCGGGTGCCGCCCCGGTCAAGCCGACCGCCGACGGCGCCACTGTGCAGGTGAGTTCCGGTGGGACCGCGATATCGACGCAGACCTATCCCTGAAACCGCTTCTCCCTGCGAAAAACGCCCGCCAATGCGGGCGTTTTTTGCAGCTGAACTAGCCGTGCAACGACTACACGATCTTCTTCATCCAGCCGTGGGTGTCTTTGCTCAGGCCGTGTTGCAGGTTCAGGAGGGTCTCGCGGAGCTTGGCGGCCACGGGGCCGGTCTCGCCGTTGTGGATGGTCCAGTTGCCCTGGCGGGACTTCACGTGGCCCACGGGCGTGATGACGGCGGCGGTGCCGCAGGCGAAGGCCTCGGTCATGCGGCCTTCCTGGATGGCGCTGCGCCACTCGTCCACGGTGATCTTGCGCTCCTCGGCGCGGAAGCCCTGCTCCCGGGCCAGCTGCAGCAGGCTGTCGCGGGTGATGCCCGGCAGCAGCGTGCCCGTGAGTTCCGGCGTGACGACGACGGTCTCGCCCTTCTCCTGATAGACGAAGAAGATGTTCATGCCGCCCATCTCCTCGATGTTGGTGCGATGGATGGCATCCAGCCACACCACCTGGTCGCAGCCCTCGCCCTGGGCCTGGCGCTGGGCCACGAGGCTGGCGGCGTAGTTGCCGGCGCACTTGGCGAAGCCGGTGCCGCCGGGCGCGGCGCGGACATAGTCGTCGGAGATCCACACGGTCACGGGCTTCACGCCCGCGGGGAAGTAGGCCCCGCTGGGGCTGGCCAGGAGGATGAACAGGTACTCGTGGCTGGGGCGCACACCCAGGGCGGGTTCCGTGGCGATCATGAGCGGGCGCATGTAGAGGCTCTCGCCCACGGCGCCCGGCACCCAGGCCTGGTCCTGCGTGATGAGGGCCTTTGCGGCAGCGAGGAAGATCGCTTCCGGCAGCTCGGGCATAGCGAGCCGCGCGGCCGATTTATTGAAGCGCCGCGAATTGGCCTCGGGACGGAAACAGGCGATGCCGCCATCCGGCTGCTTGTAGGCCTTGAAGCCCTCGAAGATGGCCTGCCCGTAGTGCAGGACGGAGGCCGCGGGATCCATCGCGATGGGCGCGTAGGCGCTCAGCACACCCTTGCCCCAGCCCTGGCCTTCCTTGTACTGGACCACGACCATGTGGTCCGTGAAGATCCGGCCGAAGCCGGGATTCGTCATCAGCTTCGCCCGCTCTTCGGGGCTGGCGGCATGGGCGGAAGGTCGGATCTCGATGGTGGTGTCGGTCTGAGTGGCGCTCACGGGAACTCCTTGTTCAATCAGGATGACCGGATCAGGCCCGGTGGACCAGATGGCCGAGTCGGGCGATGGCCTCCCGGGTGGTCGCCGGGTCGTGGGTGGAGAAGTTCAGGCGGAGGCAGTTGGTACCCCGTCCATCGGCGAAGAAGAGAGGTCCCGGTGCGAAGCCGAGGCCATGCTGCAGGGCGTCGCGGTGCAGGTCCAGGGCCGAGAACTCCTCGGGCATCACCACCCAGAGGTGCATGCCACCCTTGGGTTCGGACACCTGCGTCCCGGGAGGGAAATGCTCCGCCAGGGCCTCGACCATGGCGTCGCGGCGTTCCTTGAGGGCGCGGCGCAGCCGTGCCAGGTGCCGGCGGAAGCCGCCGTCGTCGAGGAACCGCGCCACGACCGCCTGCATGAGGGGCGGCTGGGCGATGGTCTGCACTTCCTGGATGGGCGCCATGCGGCGCAGCAGATCGTGCTTGGCGATGAGGTAGCCCAGGCGCAGGCCCGCCGCCAGGGACTTGGAGAAACTGCCCAGGTGGATGACGTGGTCGGCGCCGTCGAGCCGCCGGAAGGGGGGCAGGGAGTTGCCGGAGAAGCGCAGGTCGCCGTAGGCCGAATCGGTCACCAGGATCACGCCATGGGCCCTCGTCAGCGCCAGCACCCGCTCCCGGCGCGCCTTGGACTGGGTCATGCCGGTGGGATTGTGGAAACTGGGCACGGTGAAGAGCAGCTTCGATTCGCTGCGCTGCAGGGCCGAGGCCAGGCGGTCCGGATCCAGGCCCTGGCGGTCCACGGGCACGGGCACGGGCTCCCGGCCCAGGGCCCGGATGAGCGCCAGGATGCCCACGTAACAGGGGCTTTCCACCAGCACCCGGTCGCCGGGCACCGTGAAGGATTCCAGGGACAAGGCCAGCCCAGACTGGGCACCAGGCAATGTTCGAATGCCCCAGCCCTCGTCAATGGGCTCACCTTCGGAAGCCAACCAGCGGCCCACGGCTTCCAGGTAGGGCGCNNACCTGGGCCGTGAGGCGCCGCAGCTGCTCGCCTGGTACCAGGTCCGAAGGGATGAATCCGGCGGAAAAGCTCACCAGGTGGCGGTCCTGGACCCGCTCCAGGGTCTCGCCCAGCCAGGAGCCCAGCTCGCCATCGTGGACGAGCAGGGGTGATCCCTCGAAGGGGAACTCACTGCTGGCCCGCAGGCCCGGAGCCTCTGGCAGTCGCGGCGCCACGAAGCTGCCCCGGCCCTGCACCGTCTGGATCCAGCCCGTGCGCTTCAGGCCCGCGATGGCCTTCAACACGGTGAGGCGATGGACGCCCCAGCGCTGGGCCAACTCCGGCACGGCGGGCAGCCGGGAGCCCGGGCGCCATTCGCCCTGCTGGATCAGGCCGCGCAGCCGCCGCTGCAATTGCAGGTAGAGGGGGCTGGACGCGCCAGGATCGAGGGTGGGATCGAGAACCATGCCCATCAGGATCGGCCCAAATGCCTTCCAGTTCCAAGAAACGAAACGGAATTCGCAGCCTGGAACAGACCATCCCGGGCAGGGAGGTCGGATTCGGGAATTCCTCAGACCACCCTAGACTGCTTTTTTGGCTTCAACCCCCCCTCGTTCCAACCATCCATTGAGGTACCGGAGGCTCCATGCGCGCCTTGCCCCTTTCCGCCGCCCTGCTGTCCCTGGCCCTGCTCGGGGCCTGCCGCAGCTACGACCTGAGCTACGACTACGATGTAACGGCCACCTTCAGCCGCTACCGGACCTTCGACTACTACACCTCGAAGAAGGGCACGGGCGGCACCACCACCCTCATGGACAAGCGGGTGCGAGCCGCCGTGGAAAAGGAACTGCAGGCCAAGGGCTTTGCGATGGAGACCAAGGCTGATCCCGATTTTCTGGTCACCTACTACCCCATCGTGCAGAACCGGAAGGTCCGCACCAACGTACGCGTGGGCACGGGTTGGGGCTACCGGCCCTTCTACGGCAGCGTGAGCACCAGCCAGGTGCGGCACTACAAGGAAGGCACCATCGTCATCGAGATCGTGGACTTCAAGACCAACCAGATGATCTGGCAGGGGGCGGCTGCCGGGGCCCTCTCCGGCCTGAACAGCCCCGAGGATGCCGACGAGGTGGTGCCCAAGGCCGTCCGGGACATCCTGGCCAAGTTCCCCCCGAAATAGCCGATCCGGCCTCTGCCGTAGGTCGACGCCCCGGATGGACGCACATCGACCATAATCGACTCCGTTCATCGACATGAGCGTTGCGAGCCCAAGGAAGCCCACGGATGAGCCGAACCAGGATTCGATCCCTGCTGCTCCTAGCCCTGGGCGCAGGGTTGTCTGCGGGTCCCCCCTTTCTCACCGACGATCCTGAGCCGGTGGACCTGGGTCACCTGGAGTTGTACCTGTTCTCTTCGGGGGAGCGGATTCCAGGCGTGAGCTCCGGATTCGGCCCGGCCGTGGAATTCAACTACGGCATCCTCCCGGATACCCAGTTCCACCTCATCGTGCCCTATGCCTACGATCGGACCCAGGGTCTGCCCTCCCAAGGGGGCCTTGGCGATACGGAAGTGGGGATCAAGTACCGCTTCCTCCACGAGGCCGGTGCCCTCCCTCAAATCGGGATCTTCCCCTTTGTGGAAATCCCCACCGGCAATGCGGAAAACCGGCTGGGCGCGGGCCACACGCGGGTCTACCTGCCCGTCTGGGCCCAGAAGTCCTGGGGGCCCTGGACCACCTATGGCGGCTATGGATGGTGGAGGAATCCCGGCGACGGGAACCGGAACTGGACCTATGCAGGGTGGCTCCTCCAGCGGGAACTCGGGGAGCAGCTGACCCTCGGCGCGGAGGCCTTCCGGACCACGGCCATGACCTGGACCGGGCAGGCCTCCACGGGCTTCAACCTGGGTGGCCAGGTGAATCTTTCGGCAAAGCACCACCTCCTGTTCAGCGCCGGTCGGAATGTCACCGGAGAGACCCAGACCTATTTCTACCTGGGCTATCAGCTCACCACCGGCCCCTATGGCAATCTTGGCGACTGGTTCCACCGATCGCATTCATGAGGAGTCTCTACATGTCCCGGAAGCTGGAACCCCTGGATCTCATCCGCATCCTGGTCGGGGTCGTTTTCCTGACCGAAGGCCTGCTCAAGTTCCTTCGCCCCGAGGAACTCGGTGCGGGCCGGTTCTCCCGAATCGGCCTTCCGATGCCTGGGATGCTGGCGCCCTTTGTCGGCGCCGTGGAAATCCTGGGTGGCCTGGCCCTGCTCCTGAACCTGGTTCCGGGCTACGCGGCCCTGACCCTCCTAGGCGTGATCGCCACGGCCCTCCTCACCACCAAGGTTCCGATCCTCCTGGGGCGCCCTTTGGGGCCCTTCACGCTCATGAAGGTGCCGTTCTATGGCTTCTTCGGCTTTCTCCATGAGTCCCGCGCCGACCTCAGCATGCTCGCCGGCACCCTCGCCCTGCTTTGGCGGAACGGGTTGCGCGTGAAGCACTACTAGGAAGCAAAGTCTCCACCGCCCCTTTACTTGATCTTGTAGGGCCAAGTTGGGTGGCATTCCTCGCACTGAACGACCGGGGGAAGGTGTTGCCGGTGGCACTCGGTGCAGGGAACGGGATCATGGGGGGAATCATGCGGATTATGCGGGACGTTTTTCGTCAGGGCCTTCATGGCGGGATAGTCGCCGTGGCAGACCATGCAGGCCTCGTCCGGGATGGCCGCGCTGGTGGGCTTCTCCTTCTGGTGGCAGTCAACGCAGATCATCTTTGCCTCGATGTGGGGCGCCGGCAGTTTCCTCACGTCCACCGGTCGTCCTGCTGCCAGCAGGCTCGTCAACCCCAGAATTCCGATCCACCGAAGACGCATATGGCCTCCCGTCCAGACCGAGGACGTATGACGACCATGATATCGCATTTGTCTTCTGCCCCCTGACCGACTCTCACCGGAAAGACGACCACCTGACAGGGATTGCATGTGGGGCGGAGTGGCCCTCAGAGACTCGACGCTTGAAGGCGCCCGCCGTTGCTGGCCGCCACCGGGAAGAATCCACGGGCGCTATCAAGGCTTGTGCTTGCTCTCCTTGGTCCCAGTGGGGGCGCCGGCCGCCTTCCAGGCACTGAAGCCGCCTTCGATATGCGCCACCGCTGTCAGCCCCATGTCCTGCACCGTCTGGGTGGTCAGGGCGCTCCGCCAGCCGGCGGCACAGAAAAAGATGAACTCTTTTGCTTCGCCGAACACCGGCTTGAAATAAGGCGAATCGGGATCGACCCAAAACTCGATCATCCCGCGAGGCGCCGAGAACGCGCCGGGGATGATCCCTTCACGCTCCAATTCGCGCACATCGCGCACATCGACAAACAGCACCTTCGGATCACCGAGTTTCTCTTGTGCCTGCGCAACGGTATAGGTCTTCACCTGAGCCATCGCTTCATCAACCAGCGCTCGATAGCCTTTTTTCATGGCGCTCCCGCGGATCAGGAATTCGAAGGCCCCATTTTGAGCAGGGCCGACCGCAGAAAACCAGCGAAAAGGGGCGAGGCGGGCTGAAGCGCATTCCCTTCATACGTCCTTCACGAAAGGATTGAAGTCGGTCCCCTCGTCGTAGACGTCCACGCCCTCCTCGCGCTTGAGGAAGCCGACGATGGCATAAGTGATGGGCGTCGCCACGGCCTCGTAGAGCACCTTGAACAGGTAGCCGCTGCCAGCCATCACAAAAATCGTCGAGACCGGCAGTGTGAAGGCGAAGAGGCCGAAGGTGACCACCAGGCTGTCCACCGCCTGCCCGGCCACCGTGCTCCCGAGGGTGCGGGTCCAGAGCCAACGGCCACCAGTCCAGAGTTTCATCTTCGCCATGACATAGCTGTTGACGAACTCCCCGATCCAGAACGCCGCGAGGCTCGCCAGGATGCCCCTGGTCGTCGCGCCGAAGACGATCTCGAAGGCCCGCTGGTTCTCCTTGGGCCAATCCGGCGCCGCCGGCAGCCACACCATGAAGAGGGCGAAGAAACCCATCAGCACGTTGGCCAGGAAGGCGACCCAGATGGCCCGGCGGGCGCCGCCGTAGCCGTACACCTCCGTGAAGATGTCGCCGAAGATGTAGGTGATGGGGAAGAGCAGCTGGGCGCCGCTGAAGATGAAGGGGCCCACCTGGGTCGGCTTGGGTCCCAGCAGGTTGCTGATGAGCAGCACCACCACATAGACATGGACCAGCAGCTCGTAATGCCTGAAGGCCGCGAGGCGCTGATTTTTCCCGATGATCTTCTTCAGCAGGGCTTGCAACGGGCCTCCCCGGTCGGATGCCACAGACTACCTGATGGGCCCTGTGAGCCAGTGAGAAGGCAAATCTCGACATTTGTTGCCCAGCACTTACTCATGGAAGAAGGCAGAGCCGTCTGATCAGCCCTCACCTCCAGGGCAGCAGGTTCTCCATTCGGAGGCAGAGAAAGCACCATTCAGCGGAATTCGAACCTCGACTCCCTGGCGGGTCCTATGATCTTGGAGGACCTCTGATCGGTTCCCCAGCTTGTTCCTGGAGCTTTGGGACCCGGGAGGCTCAAAAGGGTGCAGACCGTTTATGCCATTCTTCCCGGCATCAAAATCCCCGTCACTCTTCTTTGAGGATCGGGCGGTGGAAATTCACGAATCTCGGTTATATCAAGTATTGGTAGAGCTTGGCGGTAATCAAAGAAACAACAGGGAACCAACGGTAAGAGGAGACGGGTTTAACGCAGTGACAGGTGAATTGGGAATTGGGGTGGGTCCCGCGGTTTCCTCTGGCAGTATCCAAGTTCAAGGTGTATTTTTGCCTACCAGCTAGAACCCTTTGGGAGAGAACAAATGCCACTGTCTGATAGCCAAGCTAGGGACTCGTGGGATGGCTTCGAGGGAGTAATCCCTGGCTTGGGCGTATCCGACGTGATCCAGTTGAATCTCCAAAATCGTTTCACTGGCTGTCTGTCGATTCAAAGCGGTGAATCCAAGGGGTTTCTCTACTTTAAGGACGGCGGGATCGTCCATGTGGAGCATGGAGACAAGGCCGGGGAGGAAGCTTTATATGACATCCTGGAATGGCCCAATGGACGATTCGGGCTTCAGCCGACAGTGACCTCCCTTCGCACCACCATCCAGAAGCCCAGTCAGCACCTGCTGCTGGAGGCCGCACGGGTCCTGGATGAGCGACGAGCCGCCCGCATCACCCAGCAAGTCCCAACATTGCCTAAGGAACCGGGAGCGAAGACATTGAAATCCAGCGAGATCATCGATAAGGTGCGCGCGGTGCCGGGTGTTCTGTTCGCAGTGCTCCAGACCAAGGATGGCACTCGCGTGGGGGATCAGAGTTTCGAAGCCGAGGTTCTTGCAGGGCAAGGAACCTTTCTGGCCATGGTAGGGAACCAGCTGGCATCCGTCTTCCAAACCGGGGAGCTGGTCTCCGCCACGGTGGAAGGAAAATCGCGGCATCTATTGCTCCTGGGCACGAAGAGCCTTTACCTTTGTGTTCTGGTCAGCGGGGAAAGCCAGGCTGGGGCCGTAGAGGCCCAGGTCAGGCAAGCCCTCACCTTGCCTCGCTGATTTTGAGGGCGGAGGCCATATGCAGACGGTAATCGATCAGATGAACACGCTTCCCGGGATCGTGGGCAGCATGGTGTACGACGCCGAAGGGCATGTGCTGGCCAAAGCCTTCCCGGCCCTCTTCGATGGAGATGCGCTCGCCAGCGCCGCGGGGGTTTTGCTGTTCGGGGTCCCCGGCCTGGAAGTCGCCGCGGGACCGATCTCGACGTTGGATCTGCGATACGGGGAATCGCGCATCGTGGTCCGCCCCATCAAGGGTGCGAACCTCCTGCTGTTTTGCACCCGGCAGGCGAACCTGCAGTTCCTGAACATCTCCGTGGGAATGGCCATCCCCAAAATCGAGAAGCTGGTGGCCGGCCTGACGGCCCTCCCGAAGCCTCCGCTCCCTCCCCCCCCTCCTCCTCCCTCCATCAAAGAGGAACTCAAGGCCAAAGCCGCTCCCGCTGAAACGGTGGAAGAGCAGGCGAAGGCCCTCAAAGGCTTCGAAAAGGCCTTCATGAAGATGGATTCCTGGATGAGGAAGTCGAGCGACGACCTAGGCCCCCTCACCTGAGAAGCCCCCGAAAATGGGGATCCTGGGAACAGTTCCTTCCTGGCTGAACGGCATGGGTCGGGAGCGCTAGACTGGTCCTTCATCATCAGGAGCAGCCCATGGCCCAGATCACCCTCAAAGGCAATCCCATCCATACCTCCGGCGACCTGCCGAAGATCGGCGCAGCCGCTCCGGCCTACACCCTGGTCCGCACCGACCTTTCCGAGATCTCGGGCAAGGACCTCGCCGGTCAGCGCGTGGTGCTGAACATCTTCCCCAGCCTGGACACGCCCACCTGCGCGGCCAGTGTTCGCAAGTTCAACGCCCGGGCCAACGAGAAGCCCAACACGACGATCCTGTGTGTGAGCGCCGATCTGCCCTTCGCCCAGAAGCGGTTCTGCGGTGCCGAGGGCCTGGACAACGTCGTCCCCGCCTCCACCTTCCGGAACGCGGACTTCGGCAAGGCCTTTGGCGTGGCCCTCGTGGACGGCCCCTTGAAGGGCCTCCTGGCCCGGGCCGTGGTGGTCGTGGATGGATCGGGCAAGGTGATCCACACCGAGCTGGTCCCCGAGATCGCCCAGGAGCCCGATTACAATGCCGCGCTGGCGGTGCTATAAGGCAGTCTTGAGTCTTGAGAGAGCGGCCCTGCGGGGCCGCTCGTTTCGTACAAATGGGAACCATGAAGGATTGAGAAGAGGAAATGCTCAACACTGATGAACACCGAGAACTGAATGATGAACACCGATAAAGCAGACAACTTGTTTGTCCGCTCAGGAGGACCTGGCCGCGAGAAATAGGACGCCTTTGCGAAGGTTCTGTCATGTTCACCGCAAGGGCCCGCCGGAAGTGATCCCGGGCTTTGAGAATGGACGCTCCAGTCTTGATCAGTGTTCATCAGCTTTTATCGGTGTTCATCGGTGTTCCAGTTTTTCCCGTCGCACAAACGTGCTTACGCTGCGAACGTCCACTGCCCTTCTGTGTCCTCTGTGGGATTTCTGTGTCTTCTGTGTTCATGCTTTCCCTGGCGGCCTAGAACTGGCTATCCGATGCGATCCATCTTGCGCAGCTCGGGCACCTTCCAGGAAGTGAAGGCCACCACCAGCAAGGTCATGCATCCACCGAAGACCACGGAAGGCACCAGTCCCAGGAACCGGGCAGCCACGCCACTCTCGAAGGCGCCGATCTCGTTGCTGGAGCCGATGAACACCTGGTTCACCGAGGACACTCGCCCCAGCATGTGCGCGGGGGTCACCATCTGGAGCAGCGTGGAACGGAGCACCACGCTGACGTTGTCCACGGCGCCGCTGGCGGCCAGCAACAGGAGGCTCAGCAGGAAACTCCGGCTGAGGGCGAAGGCGATCATGGCCACACCGAAGGAGGCCACACAAATAAGCAGGGTCCGTCCCGCCCGTCGCATGGGCGGGAGGTGGGCCATGGTGATGCCCATGAACACGGATCCCACCGCAGGCGCGGCCCGCAGCAGACCGAGCCCCTGGGGGCCTGTGTTCAGGATGTCATTGGCGAAAACGGGCAGCACCGCTACAGCCCCGCCGAACATTACGGCGAACAGATCGAGGCTGATGGCGCCGAGGAGCAGTTTCTTCGAGAAAACGAAACGCAGTCCCTCGCCCAGGCTCTCGAAGATCGAACCTTCCCTGTGCTTGACTGGTTTTGGAACGTAGCGAATCGGCAACATCCCTGCGAATCCGGCCAGAAGCAGCAGCATCACGAGCGAGTGGGCCGCGACCGGTCCGCGCCAACCGTACACCAGGCCGCCTATGGCAGGGCCGATGACCATGCCACCGTGAAAGACGGAGACGCGCCAGGTGGAGCCGTTGGCGTAGAGTGCCTTCGGCAGCAGATCCGTGCCCAGGGCCACGTTGGCCGGACGGTAGAAGGCCCGCACGATCCCGGTGAGGAAGATGATGCCGTACATGGGCACCACGGCTTTGGCCATGGGGCCAGACATGGACCGCATGGTGAACAGCACCAGGAGGGCTGAACACGCTGCGAGACTCAAGGTGGACACCATGCAAAGGCGGAGACGATTCAGTCGGTCCGCCACATGGCCTCCGAAGAGTGCCACCGCCAGAAAAGGCAGGGCCTCGGAAAGCCCCACCAGGCCCAGGGCCAGTGGATCACCGGTGCGTCTATAGACCTGCCAACCCACTACCAACCCTTGCATCTGCAGGCCGAGGGTGACGAGCCCCATGGAGACGATGAACCAGCGATAATCCGGGTTCCTGAGGACGGCGTAGGGATCATGCGCCCCGGAAGGCTCATCCATAACAGATCACTCGTACCGCAGCGCGTCGATCTCGCGACCGCCGGATCGCAAAGCGAGGCATCCGGCGAGGAGCGAATAAAGGACCGTGGAGGAGAAGCAACTCACTCATACCTCAGCGCGTCGATCACATCCAGATTCGCCGCCTTCAGGGCCGGCAGGAATCCTGCCACCACACCCACCAGGCCGCTGAAGCCAAGGCCGAGCATGACGGCCCAGGTCTCCGTGACGGCGGGCACCTGGAATTTCTGTAGGATGGCGACGGAAGCAAAGGCGAGGCCCACGCCGATGAGCCCCCCAAAGAAGGCCAGCACGACGGCCTCCACGAGGAACTGCCAGAGGATGTTCCGCTGGGTGGCGCCCAAAGCCCGCCGAACGCCGATCTCGCGGGTGCGTTCGGTGACGCTCACCAGCATGATGTTGGAGATGCCGATGCCGCCCACCACCAGGGAGATGCTGGCGGCCACTGCCAGCAGGGCTGTGAGAATGCCCGCTTGCTGAGCCTGCATCTGCACGATGTCATCCTGCTTGCGGATCTGGAAAGGATCGTCATCCTTGGGCGCCACCTTCATGCGTTGGCGCAGCAGGGCCGTGATCTCAGCCGCGGCGACATCCGCCTTGCCATCCTGGGCGCTGGCCATGATGCGCTGGATCTTGTCGCGGCCCATGATCTTCCGCATCACCGTGGTGTAAGGAGCCACGATGAGGTCGTCCTGGTCGCCGAACATGCCGGCGCCCTTCACCTCCAGTACGCCCACCACCAGGAACGGCAATGCCCCCCCGCCGCCGCCGCCGCCGATCTTGACGGTCTGGCCCACGGGATCGTCCCCGTTGGGGAACAGGTTGGTCTTCACAGTATTCCCCAGGACGCAGACCTTGGCCATGCCACGAACTTCCGAGTCCGTGAAGAACCTTCCGCTCGCCACCTCCCAGCCCCGTATCTGGAGGAACTCTGGGCCCGTGCCCTGGACCTGGGTGACGTAGTTGTTGTTCTGGTAGATGATCGGTCGGGTGGTCTGCACCTGCTGAGTGGCAGTGACTATGCTGCTCTGCGTCAGTTCCTGTTTGATCAGGGGCACATCGCTCTCGAGCAGGATGTCTGCGCTGCCGATGGCCATGGGACCGAAGCGGTTGCCGCCGGAGCCCGGGAAGATCGTCAGCATGTTGGAGCCCATGTTCTGGATCAAGGCGATGGAGGCCCGCTTGGAGCCTTCGCCGATGCCGATCATCGCGATGACGGCGCCCACGCCCACGATGATGCCCAGCATGGTCAGAAAGGCCCGCGTCTTGTTCCGGGTGATGGCAAATAGGGCAAGTTTCAGGAACTCCGCGAAGGCCACGCTCCACCCCCGCTAGCGCTTCCCGCCGGGACTGCCGGCCGCAGGGGCCGGGGTGCCGCCGGCCTGCTTCGAGTTGTCCACACCGACCAGGACTTCCATCCCCTCCATGAGGCCTTCGCCGGTCAATTCCGTGAACTGGCCATCCGAGATGCCGGCCTTCACGACGAAGCCCTTGGGTTTCCCGTTCTCCAGCACCCAGATCCGGTCTTCACGCTTGGCGACCACGCCCCCCTTGGTCCCCGTGCCGCTCTGGGCGCCCCCTCCGGGACGCCCGCCCCCGAACATCATGGGCTGGCCCAGCCTGGCCCCGGTGGTTTTCTTCTCGTCCTTCATGAAGACGGCGGGATTGAAGCGGAGAGCCGCATTGGGCACGCGCAGCACATCGTAGTGCTTGGCCGTTTCGATGGTGACATTGGCGGTCATGCCGGATCGGAGGGCCAGGTTGCCCGTGAACCTGGGCCCAGGGATGGCGCTGGCGCCCCCGGGAATGCGGGCCAGATCCTTGGGATCCATGTTGGCCGTTTGGGGTAGGCCTGAGACTGGCTTTACTGGAGCATTCGCCGCCTGTCGCTCCTTGAACCGCTTCAGGAATGCCTCCTTGGTGACACCCGCGGGCAGGCGATCCTTCATCCGCTCCCAGGCCTTTTCCGGATCAGGTGCGGCCTCGCGACCGCCATCCTTGCGCGAGGCGTCAGCCGGAGCCCTGCCAACGGATCCCTTGCCGGCGGGTACCTTTGCATCGTCATCGGAGTCCAAGAGCGGCTCGTTGGGCACGATCATTTCCACGACGTAGGTCACCACGTTGTTGTTGGTCACCGGCTCCTGGCGGACCAGGCTCACCCTGGCCGTGAACTGCTTGTCAGGCAAGCTGTCCACCGTGAACAGCGCCTTCTGCCCGACCTGCACGTCGTCGATGTCGGACTCACCAATGGAGACCTGAATCTTCATCTTCGACAGGTCCTGGGCGATCATGTAGAGGCTCGGGGTGCTGAAGCTGGCGGCCACGGTCTGCCCCACGTCCGCCAGCCGGGAGATGACGACGCCGTCCACCGGGGCGGTGATGCGGCAGTAGTCGAGGTTGGTCTTGGCGTGGTCCAGGGCGGCCTTGGCGGACGCGACGTTGCCTCTGGCATTCTTAAGGGCGGTGTCCTTGGTGTCGAGATCCTGGAGAGCCAGGAGATTCTCATCGAAAAGCCGCTTGCTGCGGTCGTAGTCCACCTTGGCGAAATCATAGGCGGCCTGGGCCCGATCCAGGCTGCCCTGGGCATCCTGGAGCTGGGACACCCACACGGTAGGATCGATCTCGGCGACGAGCTGGCCCTTCTTCACGATGCTGTTGTAGTCCACATAGAGGGCCGTGATCACACCGGAAACCTGGGTGCCCACAGCCACCTGCACCACCGGATTCACGACCCCAGTGGCGACGACACGCTGGGTGACGTTGGCCCGATCCAGCTTGGCCAGGCGCCATTTCACCTCGTCCTTGGGCCGGGTCCAGACATAGGCCG